>JABDQW010000048.1 GCA_013042055.1 Gammaproteobacteria bacterium
GACGTACTCAAAGCGTTGGAGAAGCTGTGGTGATTCGTAGTCGAAGCTGACGAAGTAGGCCCGATGTGGCGCCAATGCATTTGGTTCTGTTATTCGTAGATAAATGCGGTTATTGTCGAACGCGCACACGTAAGCAATTCCACTTGTCATATGAGCAATCGTCAAGTTGCCTACGCGCGCGAGACCTCGTGTCGATAGGAAAAATTCCCGATGTGATTTTTTTTCGATCTTGCGATTGATTTTTTAAGAATCTAGCTTGTATACTTCGCGGCTTCCAACAGGAGGCTAAAATGAGCAAAAAACCAAAAACCAAAAACACGTCTTTAACCTACTCCCTTGCACTATTAATCGGCATGTCAGCAAACACCGCCGTTGCCGGTTCCAACGGGTTGGAACCTATCGAGCGGCTAGGAAAGAAAATCTTTTTCGATGAGAAGCTTTCGATAAATCGCAACCAATCCTGTGCGACCTGCCATGTGCCCGGGGTCGGTTGGGTTGGCGATGATCCCGAAATCAACGAGCACGGTGCGGTCTATGAAGGTTCGATCAAAGGTGCGTTCGGCGACCGTAAGCCGCCGAGCTCAGCCTACGCGACGCTGGCACCGATCTTCTACGCAGACTTCGGTAACCGCCTGGTCAACGATCCTGAAGCTGACCTTTCTATTGATCCGCTATTCGTCGGCGGCAACTTCTGGGACGGGCGCGCTACGGGTTGGGAACTCGGCAATCCAGCGGCTGATCAGGCGCAGGGGCCATTCCTGAATCCGGTCGAGCAGGCTTTGCCAGACACGGCTTGCGTGGTCTATCGGGTCTGCAATGGTAAATACGGCGACTTGTTCGACAAAGTCTGGAGCCCGAACGCCTGCATGATCACCTGGCCGAACGATATACAAGGGCAATGTAGTAAAACCGACGGCGTGGTCGATCTTTCGACGGAGGATAGGAATAAGGTCGAGCGTGCCTACGACCGCATAGCGCTGTCGATCGCGGCGTTCGAGGCCTCGTCGGACAGTAACGCGTTCACGTCCAAAATCGATGCGCACCGTGCCGGTTTTTATGACTTCAACGAGCAGGAAGAACTCGGCCGGCAGATATTCCGCGGCAAGGGGATGTGTTCGGCCTGTCACGTTGGCACGCCGGGACCCGGCGCAGCGCCACCGCTGTTTACCGATTTCACTTATGACAACCTCGGCGTACCCAGAAACCCGGAAAATCCGTTTTCCATAGCTAATCCGGAATGGGCGGATCCCGGTCTTGCAGGCTTTATAGAAAACGTTGCTGGCTATGAAGAATATGCGCACGCGAACCTGGGCAAGCAAAAGGTGCCAACCTTGCGTAATGTGGGTCTCGGCTCCTGCGAAGCGCAGGAATACAGCGACGATGGCGATCACGGGCATCAGAAAGGACGCGGTGAGGGCAACAAGTGCATCACCAAGGCCTACATGCACAATGGCTTCTTCAAGAGTCTGAAGAGCGTCGTCAACTTCTACAACACGCGCGACACCAAAACCCGTTGCGAAAACCTCGGTATTTACGATGCAACTGAGAAAGTTGCGCTCGCAAATAACTGCTGGCCGGCGCCAGAAGTGGCTGCAAACGTCAACAGTGACGAGCTCGGCGACCTGAAGCTGACTGAAGCAGAGGAAGAGGCTCTGGTTGCCTTCATGATGGCCATGAGTGATGGCTACATGGAAGCTAGTCATGACGACGATGGTGACGACAACGGCAAACGCAAGGGCAAGGACGACTAAGCGCGCTTGAAAACCGGCACGCTGCTGGCGGTGTGAATTGCATAACCACCAGCGCTGTGTGAAGGGCGCGGCGCGCAAGCGACCGCGCCCTTGTTGTTTTTGGATCCTGCGTGCGACGTATCGCGTCCCATCGTGGTTTGTTGGCGTATAATTTTTGACCATACAATGGCACAGTTGGTTGTAGGAGCGGTTTCAGCCGCGAGCTTCTCGCCTTCTGAAAAGTGATTCGCGGCTGAAGCCGCTCCGGTCAATATGGTCATTATCAGGGGGATGCTATGCTGAAAAAAATACTGTTAGGTCTCGTCGTGGTCTTGATCATTCTTGTCGCCGTGGTGATGCTGCAGCCGGATGAATACCGGGTGGAGCGCTCGATTGAAATCGACGCCAGCGCTAAAACGGTTTACTCTCAGTTAGCCGATCTGCGGCAATGGCCGACCTGGAGCCCCTGGGCCAAAAAGGACCCGGATATGAAAATGGAATTCAGTGACGTCACCTCAGGTGTCGGTGCGTACGCCGCCTGGGACAGTGCGACCGAAGGCAAGGGAAGGCAGACGATTGCGGAAGTGGTAGAGAATCGTCGTCTCGCTATCGATCTGGAATTCATCGTGCCTTTCGAGGCGCGCGCGAAAACGGATTTCACGATCGAGCCCCGCGGCGATCAGGCTGCGGTTCTTAATTGGGGTATGGACGGACGCAACGATGGCTTTGTAGCGAAAGTGTTTTATCTGCTGATGGATTTCGAAGCGATGATCGGTGCGGATTACGAGACTGGCCTGCAAGCGATCAAGGCCTTGTCAGAAGCAGCTCCTAACAAGATGGATGATCAGCCGTAACCCTGTTCTCTTGGATTTCGGGTATGCATTACCATACAAGCGACTTCAGTCGCGAATTGCAGTGGTTCGCGACTGAAGTCGCCTAAAAACAAAGCCTCTGCGCCTCCGCGTCTCTGCGGTGAACAAAGCTTTTTAAGTCGGGGCTCATCGGCTGCGCGCTCATCTGTCGCAATACAGATAGGTGATCGGTATTCCAACAAATCATAATTGATTTGCGCCCGCCTTGGTTCAACATACGGCTCAGATCTCTGTTTCTTCCACATCAACATCAACCTTCGTCACCTCGACATCCATCGTTGCCGACTCCAGCTCATCACGACTGAATAATTCGGTCCCAGGATGGGATGCAGTGGCGCTGGCGCAGACCACGCCGAAGCGCAACATGGCTGCAGGTGATTCGCCATTGAGAGCGGCAGCGACCAGGCCGGTGACTAAGGAATCACCGCAACCAACGGTCGACTGCT
>JABDQW010000052.1 GCA_013042055.1 Gammaproteobacteria bacterium
CCCAAACCACTGCCCGGTACGGTCTCATCTAACCTACGGCCACGTTTTAGAACGACCTCTTTTTGATCTTCAGGAATACCCGGGCCATCGTCGTCGATGTGGATATACAAACGTGAATCCTTCTGCTCGCCACTGACCACGACTTTGCTCTTTGCCCATTTGCACGCATTGTCCATCAAGTTACCCAACATTTCTTCAAGATCCTGTGCATCGCCCTTGAAATGCAAGCCAACGAG
This sequence comes from Gammaproteobacteria bacterium, assembly GCA_013042055.1. Classification (GTDB taxonomy): domain Bacteria; phylum Pseudomonadota; class Gammaproteobacteria; order SZUA-229; family SZUA-229; genus JABDQW01. Next base: position 237 of record JABDQW010000052.1, read on the forward strand.
ATCTCTCAGAATGATGTCGATATTTTTGTCCTGATACATGCGCGCCATCAAATAGCAGATATCTTTCGCGACCGGCTGTACCGGAACACTCGCTCCAATAATGTTGCCTGAACCTGCAGCACGAGCACGCGAAAGATAGCGTTCGACGTAGGCGCCCATCGCATCTGTTTTCTCGCGAATCAACTTACCGCGGTAGTCCTTGATCTCACCCGCCTCATTACGGATCACAGTCAGCGGATTCTTTAACGCGTGCGCTAGATCGCCCACCTGCGTACGTGCTCGTTCCAGCAGACCCTCGCTATGATCGAGTAAGGCGTTTAATTCGTGTACGATTGGCTGAATCTCGGTTGGAAACGTTTCGGGCAAGCGATTTTCCTTACCGGTTCGGATACTCGATAATGAATCCTTGAGAAAGCGCAGCGGCTTCAAGCCAAAACGGATTTGCAATAACACTACAATGAGCAGACCGCTGCCAAGAATAATCAGCGTGATGCCCAGCTTAGACGTGAAGCCTTCCACATCACGTTTGATACTGTTGACCGATCCGGCGATGGCAAAGGTGAATATCTTGTTTGAACCTTTCAACTTCACATCGAGCACCAACGCCCGCAATATTTCTCTACCCGGTCCAATGACTTTCTGTATTTGCTTGTAGTTTCCATCACCGGGTAGAACGAAATCTATCGTGTCATTGAGTAGTGACTCCGATCCAGCAATCAACTGATCTTCTTCATAGATCTGCCAATACCAACCGGAATGCGGGTTCATAAAGCGAGGGTCTGCCGGTATCCACGTCAGGAACAATTGTCCCTGTTCATTGATTCGCGCCGCGGCAATGCTTTCCTCCATGTGATCGAACATGAACGCGTCGAAATACTCTTCGATGTGACGCTGAAACAGCAAGGTCAGCAACACCGCAACAATGACGAGGGTTAAGGTCACCCAGGCAATCGAGGTAACGACCAGCCTGAATGTCAGCGAATTACGAATCATCGGATTCCTGTAGCTGATAACCCAAACCACGGTGGGTTTTTATCAATTTTGAGCCCAGCTTGTTACGCAAACGGTTCACCAGCACTTCGATCACGTTGGAGTCACGATCAAAATCCTGATCATAAATGTGCTCGGTCAGTTCGGTTTTTGAAATCACTTCACCCTTGTGGTGCATCAGGTACGACAACATACCCAACTCCAAGGCGGTCATTTCCACCGTTGTACCATCCAGCGTCACACGATTGGAGGTAGTGTCGAATTCGACCGGACCACACGATAATACCGGTTTGCTATGTCCGGTAGCTCGTCGAATCAAGGCCTCGACTCGGGCTAGTATTTCTTCAATCTCGAAGGGTTTTGACAGGTAGTCATCGGCACCAGCCCTGAGGCCGACAACCTTTTCACGCCAGGTGTCCCTGGCAGTCAGAATCAATACCGGCATGCTTCTGTTTTCATTGCGCCAGTGCTGCAATATTTTGATACCGTCAATTTTCGGCAAGCCCAGGTCCAGAATGACGGCATCGAATGACTCATGACGCCCCAGGTATAAGCCCTCCTCGCCGTCGTGTACGACCTCGACGACATAACCCGCGTTTCTGAGCGAAGTCTCTATTTGGCGGGCAACCTGCTGATCATCCTCAACGACAAGGATTTTCATTTTCCATCTCCTGAATCATGCTCACGACGGCTTTTAGCGCTTGACTGCCGGGCAACCGTCGCGTTGTTGTGGCAAGCTTGAATTGCGCCAACCGTGGCGCTGGGGCAAAACTGAACACCAATCGAACGTATTTTTGTAACATTTTGATTTATATGCGAATTCTGCACATCTCTAGCTTAAATTAAGCTTAAATTTAGTGTCAGCCTAGCTTAAGGTTGTATCAGTTATCATTCAAACGTTGGTTGTTAACAGCACACTGCTTTAGCAGAACTGACAAAATTCATTGCGCTCGGGTCAGCCCTGCTGATCCATAAACACGGGGCATCGGTCCAATCCTCAAGGGTCGATGTCCCGTTTTTAGTTCTGGCTGCCACACTTTGTCCTCCCGCATCGCCAGGGAATTACGATGTATATCATCGCCTAGCCTGTCATAATACCGCTACACCCAAACTCACGGATAATAAAAATGCTATCTAGAACATTCCCGCTACAACTGGCGTATACGAGTATTTTAGCCTTAGCTTGCATTCTACTGTTAATGGTGACACTGATACCCAATAACAGCGATGCGATGCCAGTGTTCGCACGTAAATACGATATCAGCTGCGCCGCCTGTCACTCCGCGTTCCCTAAACTCAATGAGTTCGGCGAATATTTCGCCGATAACAACATGCGCCTGCCGAACTGGAGGGACTCAACCATTTCGGGCGGTGATGACATGCTCGCTCTGCCCGATTCGGTTCCGCTGGCACTCAGAGCCCAGGCCTATGTGCAAGCACGCGAGGCCAGCAATATCGACGTCGAGACCGGCGAGGAGATCACCGCTGACACCGACATTCAGTCGCCTTATCAGATCAAATTGCTATCAGGCGCCCCCCTGTCGGACCACATTACCTACTATTTTTATGCCATTTTTGCCGAGAAAGGCGGCAATGGCGAGGTCGTCGTCGAAGACGCCTGGTTTCGACATGACGATGTATTTGGCACCAACATCGGCATGATGCTTGGACAATTCCAGGTATCCGACCTGATGTTTGCCCGAGAAATCAGGCTGCCCTTCCAGGACTACGTCGCTTACCGATTGGCAGGCCTGACCTATGAACGCGGCATCTTATTTGATTATGCACTCGGTCCGGTCGACCTGGCGCTGGGCGTGATCAACGGCAACGGCATTGACGATAACTTCGCTATCAACAGCCCAGGCTATAAACGCCCGGACCGGCTGTTCGATAACAACAACGGCAAGGCAGTATTTGGCCGCGTCGGTACCGACATCGCCGGCGTCAACGCCGGCCTGTTTGGCTATTCCGGTTCGCAGAAAAATGCCACCGACCCGGCGGGTCTGGGTGTTGGCGAGCGTGACACCGACAAGATTTCCTATGGTATCGATTTGTCAGGAAAAATCGGCGACAAAACCTATTGGTATGTCCAACTACTACAGAACCAATGGGATGGTTTTCTGCAAGCCGATACCAACTACCGATGGTTCGGCAGCTTTGCCGGCGTAGACTACATACACAGCAATCGCTGGGCCTATTCCCTGCTTTACAATTACAACGATGCCAATGATTTCAAAAACACAGATACGGTCTATGAGGGCATCGACATGAATACGCTGACATTTACCGCGGCGTACTACTTTATGCGTAACGTCAAAGGCGTCATCGAACTCAATCTCGATCTGCTCGATACGGTACCGCAGAGCGGCAACTATTTTACCGGCCATCTGACGGGCGAGAACTATGCCCTGGCTGGCTTTGATGCGGCTTTCTGAGGCTGCCGCGGTGTGGGCATTTAGCAAACGAACCTGACAGTGTAGCTATGGCGATCGATGTTCAAATTCTCGGTGCAGCTGAAGAAGTCACCGGCTCGTGTCACCTGGTAACGGTCGGCGACCAGCGTTTATTGCTCGACTGCGGGCTGATTCAGGGACGCCGCAGCGACGAGGCGCGTAACAAACTAGCGTTTCCATTCGATCCAAAAAGCATCGACGCAGTAGTTTTGAGCCATGCCCACATCGATCACTCGGGTCGCTTGCCCGTGTTGGTAAAAGCCGGTTTCAACGGCCCGATCTATAGCCATCGTGCCAGCCGCGACCTGTGCAGAATCATGCTTAAGGACTCGGCGTTTCTAAACGAAAAAGACGTTGAATGGGAAAATCGCAAACGCCTGCGTAAGGGCCTGCAACCAATAGAGGCGCTTTACACGATCGAGGAAGCTAACAATGCGATGTCGCTTTTCAAAGGGCTGGTCTATGGCAAAAAAACTCGTATCCTACCCAATGTCACGCTACGCCTGAACGATGCCGGCCATATCCTGGGGTCGTCGATCATCGAATTGTGGCTCGAAGATGCAGGACAGGCGCGCAAGCTGGTTTTCAGCGGTGATTTGGGCAGGCCCGGCATGCCGATCTTGCAGGATCCGGCCGTGATCAATCGGGCAGATCTGGTAATCATGGAGAGCACCTACGGCGACCGTTTGCATCGCACCTGGGAACATACGCTGACGGAAATAGAAGACGTCGTACACCATACGACCAACAGTCGCGGCAATATCCTGATACCGGCATTCGCCGTTGGACGCACCCAAGAGATTCTTTACATGTTCGCTAAATTCTACAACGCGTGGAAACTGGATCGGTGGCAGGTATTCTTGGACAGCCCACTGGCGATCGAGGCCACACGCGTATTCACGCGACACAGTGATCTATTCGATCAGGATACGCTGGATCTATGGCAACAGAACGAGGAACATTCCATGCTGCCGAATCTGCATCTCTGCAGAACATCGAACCAGTCGATGGCACTGAACCGCATTCACTCAGGCGCGATCATCATTGCCGGTAGCGGTATGTGCAGCGGTGGTAGAATCAAGCATCATCTCAAACACAATATCTGGCGGCGAGAATGCAATGTGGTCATCTCCGGTTTTCAGGCACAGGGAACACTCGGGCGGTCCCTGGTCGAGGGTGCAAGATATATCAGGCTATGGGGCGAAACCGTTCGTGTGGCTGCTGGCGTACATACCGTCGGCGGCTTGTCCGCTCATGCAGACCAACATGGTCTGATAAATTGGTACTCAAACTTTGAACAACGACCGCCGGTAACCCTGGTGCATGGCGAGCCGGTCGCGCTCGAGCATCTGGCCAGCACCTTGGAACAGGAGCTGAATGCGCCGGTGACTATTGCTAAATACGGGCAAAAGTTGGATTTGCACCATCTGACATAGCCCGCATTTCTCACCAGGCGGCATAGAAAACGGATAAAACCTTGGCCCTCTGGCATGGGACACCCTTCCGCTTGATTGGTCAGTGCTATATCTGTGACAGCATTATCTTGACCGATATCAAAACAAGGCAAGCTGTGATAGTGTCTAATGCACAGTTGAATTTCTTTGGAAAACTTATAGAGGTTTGAAATATATGAGAAAAACATGGATCGTCGTGGCTGATAACAGTCGCGCACGCATTTTCACAGCAGAAACGCCGTCATCGTCGCTAATTGAAGTGGATTCTATTGTTCACCCGGAGGGGCGCATGCACGATCGCGATATCACCAGCGATCTACCAGGCCGTGGCGCGGGTTCGGGTGGCTCTCGCCATTCCTACGAAACGGAGACGGATGCAAAAGACTATGAAAATGTCAGCTTTGCCAAGCGGCTAGCCGGTTTTCTCGACAATGCGCGTAAGAGCGACAAATTCAAACAACTGATAATTGTTGCAGCGCCGTCACTGCTGGGTAACCTCCGTAGCGGCTTGAACGATCAAACCCGGAAACTGGTCAGTCTCGAATTGGATAAGAACCTTTCCCAACTGAATCCAGCCGAAATACGCAAACACATGCCGGAATTTCTTCCCAACAAATAATCAATCATAGCTCCATCTACTTACGCTGGATTCTTAGTTAACCGCAGAGGCGCAGAGAAGGTTTTGTGTTTTCGTAGGAGCGACTTTAGTCAATTCGCGACTAAAGTCGCTCCTACCGTTATTTTGAATCACTTTGATATTGACCGAAGGAGTGCAGTCATTAGACTCTGCGCCTCTGCGCTAAAAAAAAGCTTGTGACGCTTCATCGTTCATGTCGCAGTGCTTGCACGACGGCAACGGCACTCATATTCACTAAACTCCGTACTGTCGCTGACTGTGTGACCACATGTGCTGATTTCGCCATTCCCATCAAGATCGGACCGACGGTGATACCGCCACCGAGAATTTTCAACAGATTGACCGCAATATTTGCAGCATCACCGTTTGGCATCACCAGTAGGTTAGCGGATCCAGACAAGTAGGAATCAGGGAACAGCTTATTTCTGATTTTTTCCACGAGTGCGACATCCGCGTGCATTTCGCCATCGACTTCTAAATCAGGTACAGTTGCGTGGAGTATCTTCAATGCTTTGCGCATTTTCTCTGCCGATAGTGCCGAGGATACGCCAAAATTAGAATGCGACAGTAACGCGACTTTAGGCTCGATATTAAAGCGGCGAACTTCCTCAGCTGCCAACTGCGTCATTTCTGCTACCGACTCAGCTGACGGCTCGGGATTAACGTGCGGATCACAAATGAACAGCGTACGTGAGGGTAACAAATGCGCAACCAGTGTTGATGCATTGCTAATACCTTCGGCTGTGCCCACGATGTCGATCACGTGGTTGAGACATCGATGAAAACCGCCAATGACGCCCGCTATCATTGCATCAGCATGACCACAGGCAACCAGGAGTGCCGCGACCGCCGCATTCTGGGTTCTGACAACTTGCTGGGCACTGTCCGGGGTCACGCCTTTGCGCCCCATGATCTGCAGGTAGCACTGCCAGTGTTGTGCATAATGCGGATTGTTCAGTGGATCGATGATATCGAAGTGTTCACCCGCCGCTAGCCGCAATCCGAGTTTGCTGATGCGCCGTTTGATCGTCTCGGGGTTACCGACCAGGATCGGATAAGCCAGATCATCATCGACGAGTTGCTGCGCCGCCTGCAATACGCGTATCTCTTCGCCTTCGCTATAGACGATCTTTCTACCGGTACCGCGAGCTAAATCGAATACGGGACGCATAAAAAAGCCGGAGCGGTAGATGAAACCGGTTAATCGTTCCCGGTAGGCGCGCATGTCGGTCAAGGGTCGCGTTGCGACGCCACTGTCCATTGCCGCCTGCGCTACTGCAGAAGACAGTTCGACCACGAGGCGCGGATCAAACGGTTTCGGTATCACATAATCAGCGCCGAATTGCAATTCATTGGCTCCGTAGGCGTGCACCAAATGGTCTGAGGTTTCTTCGCGAGCAAGACCAGCTAGCGCCCTGACACAGGCGAGTTTCATTTCCTCATTGATCGAGGTTGCACCAACATCGAGTGCGCCGCGAAACATGAATGGAAAACACAAGACATTGTTCACCTGATTAGGATAGTCCGAACGACCGGTACAGATGATGGCATCCCCACGTATCGCGCTGACCTCTTCCGGCAGTATCTCGGGTACCGGATTAGCTAATGCAAAGATCAACGGTCGGTTAGCCATGCTTTTGACCATCTCCGGCTTGAGCACGCCAGCCCGGGAGAGCCCAAGGAAAATGTCAGCGTCCTCGATGGCTTCGGCCAGGCTGCGTGCATCCGTATCCACAGCATAAGCGGCCTTCCATTGATCCACATTGTTATCACGGCCTTGATAGACGACACCGCTGCTGTCGGTAACGATAATATTCTCTTTGGCCAGCCCAGCACTGACCAGCTGATTCAGACATGCCAGAGCGGCCGCGCCCGCACCGCTGGTTACCAGGCGCACATCCTCGATTTTTTTTCCGACCAACTTGAGGCTATTCAGCACCGCGGCCGCAACGATGATCGCGGTTCCGTGTTGGTCATCATGAAACACCGGGATGTTCATACGCTCGCACAGTTTCTGCTCAATGACAAAACATTCCGGCGCCTTGATGTCTTCTAAATTTATGCCGCCGAAGGTCGGCTCAAGGCTGGCGACGGTGTCGACAAACGCGTCAATATCAGGCTGGTTGATTTCGATATCGAATACATCGATACCCGAGAACCTTTTGAAGAGTACAGCCTTACCTTCCATCACAGGTTTCGCGGCCAGCGGCCCGATATTACCGAGGCCGAGAACAGCACTGCCATTGGTGATGACACCGACAAGGTTTCCACGCACGGTGTAGTCTGCCGCGCTATTCGGATTATCCACAATCGCGTTGCAGGCCGAAGCGACACCGGGTGAATACGCCAATGAAAGATCGTTCTGAGTTGCCAGCGGTTTCGTCGCCACGACAGCAAGCTTGCCTGGCACGGGACGCTGGTGATAGTCAAGTGCGTCGTCGTTTTGTTTGGACATTTTTCTTATTATTCTGGTGTTAATTCCCTACTTATTTTATAGACGATATTCCATCAATACTAAATAATTTTCACCGCAAAGACGCAAAGATATTTGTAGTTCAGCCGTCCATCGAATGTAATCACCAACACAACAATCATTTGCGTTTATTTGCGTTTATTTGCGGACTTTAAACAGATCTTCTTACCCTTAGCACCCTCTGCGTCTCCGCGCCTCTGCGGTGAAAACTTTTTCGGAATAACGTCAAACCGTATCCGCGACCGTCTCCAGCGCCAATTCGTGTTCGCGCTTGTCTTGCTGCAGTTGCCACAGATGCGCATAGAGCCCGTCCCTGGCCAGTAGCGCCTGATGGCTGCCGTGCTCGACGATTCTGCCCCGATCCATGACCAGGATATTATCCGCATCGATAATGGTTGATAGCCGATGCGCGATGACCAAGGTCGTGTGCCGCATCGCAACTTGTTTCAGGGAGGCCAATATGGACTGTTCCGAGCGCGAATCGAGCGACGAGGTCGCCTCATCAAATACCAGGATACGTGGATTTTTCAGAATAACGCGCGCAATCGCAATGCGCTGCTTCTCACCGCCCGAAAGTTTCAAGCCGCGTTCACCGACGATGGTCTCGTAGCCATCAGGCAGGCTTTGAATAAACTCATCGATGTTAGCTACTCGAGCCGCATGGATCACATCGTCCATGGTCGCTTGCCGGTTAGCGTAATGGATATTGTGATAAATCGACTGGTTGAACAGCACAGTGTCCTGCGGCACGATGCCAATATTTTGCCGCAGACTCTCCTGGGTAACATCGCAGATGTTCTGTCCGTCAATCAGTACACGGCCATCATCGGCTTCATAAAAACGAAACAATAGTCGGGCCAGTGTCGACTTGCCGGCACCGGATGGACCGACCACTGCGACCTTGTGACCCGGCGGTATTTCAAAACTGATGTCATCGAGAATCTTACGGTCCTGGTTGTATGAAAACGATAAATGCTCCACGTGAACATGAGCTTGATCAATCCGCAAGGGCGTCGCCCCTGATTTGTCGACGATCTCCTCCTTAGTTTCGAGCAAGCGCATCATCATATCCATATCGGCGAGCGCGTATTTTAAGGCACGATAGATAACACCGAGGAAATTCAGCGGTAAAAACAATTGCAGCATCATGGCGTTGACCAGAACCAGATCGCCCAGGCTCATACTGCCGCTGACCACACCCTGCGCTGCATAAACCATCATGAAGGTAACGCCGACGGCAATGACCGCACCCTGTCCGAAGTTGAGTATTGACATCGAGTTCTGGCTCTTGACAGCGGCGTGTTCCCAGTCTTTCAAGGTTGCTTCATAGCGCGACAATTCATAGTCTTCATTGTTGAAATATTTAACGGTCTCGTAATTAATGATACCGTCGACCGCATAGGTGTTGGCTTCGGATTCCAGCGCGTTCATTCTCAAGCGGTAATGCATGCGCCATTCCGTCACTGATAACGTAAAGCCGATGTAGACGACAACCGTTATGAAGGTAACGAATGCGAATTTCGCTTCGTATTTACCCAACAAAATCACTGCAACCAGGGCAAATTCAGCCGCGGTCGGTATGATATTGAAGACCAGATAGTTCAGAACCGAACTGAGACTATTGGTACCGCGTTCGAGATCGCGGATGATACCGCCTGTCTTTCGGTCCAAATGGTAGCGTAATGACAACGAATACAGATGATTCAGCACCCGCTGCGATATCCCACGCATCGCATGGTAACGTACTCGGGCGAACACGGCATCGCGTAGTTCATTGAACAGACTGCTCGCCAGACGCAAGACACCATAAGCCATAAGCAGTACAATCGGCAGAACAAGTACACCGTTTTCACTGTCCAATCCATCAATGATTTCCTTGAGCACCAGCGGCATGCCGACAACGGCCAGTTTAGACAGGACCAGACACACCAACGCGATAACGACCCGGCCCCGGTAATCCCAGACAAACGGAAACAGCCTGTTAAGATTCTGCCAGTCTTTTCTGTCAGAATGCGGTTTACTGGTTTGTCGATGTACCATATGGTCGTGGATGTAATTAAGACAAGCGCTTGTACACTCGTGTGGCAGTGTCTACAGTTGCTAGTAGAAGTATGAAAGACATGATTATAACGAATTTGCCCAAGCGGTTATTACTGATCCTGCTACTGGTGTCCAGCAGTATTGCGATGAACGCCTGCGATAGAAGCAACGATACCGGCAAAACCGAGCCTTCCGCTAATCAAATCACAGCCGCACACGTCGTAGCGACCACGATTGTGCGTATGCAATCCGTACGAAATCAGCTTACCACCTCAGGTACGATAGAAGCCGGAACAAAAGTAAGGTTGTACAATGAAGTCAGCGCCAGAATTCGATACCTGCCTTATCACGAAGGTGATGGCGTGGCAATGCATACCACCTTAATCGGACTCGACGATAAGGTCATACAGGCCGAGCTGGACAAAGCGACAGCGGTGCGGAAACAGGCAAAAATCGACTATGATCGCCTAAAGAAACTGCAAAAACAGCTTGCATCTGATGAAGAAATCGCGCGTGCCAGCACCGCTTACGATATCGCAGTCGCCGACGAACAGCTGAATCAAAATCGCCTGGACAAGACAATTATCAAAGCGCCTTTCGATGGTGTCATCACCGAACGCCATTATGAACCGGGTGACGTCGTGCCCATGCACAGTCATATCATGACCATGATCGACCCGGAATCGCTACATGTCACGATTCATTTAGCCGAGCACTGGATCCACCAGATTGCCGTCGGCGACAGTGTTGATATCCAGATCGATGCACTGGCTAATTCGCTGCACTCTGGTCTGATCAGCCGTATTCATCCAACAATCGATGCAGACACGCGCAAGGGTACCGTAGAAATCGAATTCCAACCGGTACCATTCGGTGCGCGTGCCGGGCAATTGGCCCGTGTCCATCTGAAGACACGTCCTTCCGACAGGTTGGTGATTCCGGCTCACGCGCTGCATCATGACGGCAAGGGCGCTTACGTCTATGTCATTGATCAAGACAGCACAAGTCTTAAAACCTATGTCAGCAAGGGCGCACAATACGGCAACGCGATTGAAATCATCGACGGTATCAAGAAAGACGACAATATCGTGACAAAGGGTTTCAACGGTCTCAGACACGGTAAAAAAGTGAAAGTGCTCAACCCGGACGGCAGTAATGTCGCCGAGTCGTCATGAGACAACGCTTTCGTTCCGGCGGCCTGGCCGCCTGGTCAGTCAATCACCCGGTCGGCATCTCCATGCTGGCGTTGTCGGTTGTGGTGCTCGGATTTTTTTCTCTGCAAAGACTCAGCATCGATCTGCTGCCTGAGATCATTTACCCCGATATCGTGGTTCGCATACTGGAACCGGGCGTACCCGCGAAGATCATGGAAGACCAGGTGACGCGACAACTCGAGGAACAGTTGGCGATTACCGAAGGCGCGACCCTGGTGCAATCGAGGTCCAGTGAAGGCCGCAGCGCAATTGATCTGAGCTTCCCCTATGGTACTGACATCGACACCGCACTACGCGATGCCAGCAACCGCCTCGACCGGGCCCGTCGTTTTCTGCCCGAAACAATCGAGCAACCGATCATTAACAAGCGCGATCCGTCTCAAAGGGCTGTCATGCAGTTGATCATCAGCTCGAGCGAGCGTGACCCGGTTGAACTGCGGAGCTGGGCAGATTTTACATTTTCGCGCTGGTTCTTGAATCTGCCCGGTGTTGCCTCGGTAGAGGTCGGTGGTGGTCTGGAGCGCGAAGTACAGATCATCGCTGACCAGGAAAAAGTGGCCAGTATCGGCTTGTCGCTGAGCGATCTTGCCGAACTGATCGAGCGCAGCAATACCGATGCGCCGGGTGGCCGCCTGCTGGGCAACACACAGGAGTTATCGACCAGAACACGGGGACGTTTTGATAGCATCGAAGCCATCAAGCAACTGCCGGTGTGGAGCGATACAACAGACCGCGTCGACCGGGTACTGCACCTGGAAGATATTGCTGCTGTGGAGGATTCCCATGTCGATGAGCGCATCCGCATACGGCTGAACACTCGACCCGGCGTCAAGGTTTCAGTGCAAAAACAGCCACAGGCGAACACTGTCGCGGTCGTCGATGAGCTGTTGAATCGACTTCAGGTTCTCAAAGACCAGAACGTCATCCCAGCAGACATCCAGGTGACCACGGTCGGGGACCAGTCTGTCTACGTACGTCATGCCTTGAACAATGCCAGCCTGGCAGCACTCGGTGGTGCCTTGTTGGCGATGATCGTGATCTATCTGTTTCTCGGCAACATCGTGCGTACTATCATCATTGGCACCGCGATTCCCATCGGTATCCTGGTAACCTTCGCTATCATGGATCTGTCCGGACTGACTTTGAACATCATGACCCTCGGGGGTCTGGCACTGGGAATGGGCCTGCTGATCGACAGCACGATCGTGATGCTGGAGAACATTACCCGCCATCAGGACGATGCCGGCACCCACGCAGACAATGCTGTTCGTGCGGCGACTGAAGTCAACAGCCCGATCGTGGCATCGACCGCCACCAACCTGGCTGCGATACTGCCTTTTTTGTTTATCGGCGGCCTCATCGGCCTGTTGTTCCAGGAGCTGATCATCACGATTACGTCGGCGATGATCGCTTCGCTCATCGTCGCGCTGACGCTGGTGCCGGCGCTGGGTTCTCGCGTACACAGCAAACCGCGCATCGATCACTACTTCAATAAGTTCATCCAAAATCTCAAGGCGTACTATTGCGTTCTTGTCCAGGCCCTGTTGAAACGTTCTGCACTGATCATTACCGGCTTCGTTCTGCTTTTCTTCTTAGCTGCTACGGTTATCATTGACAGCCGTCCTATTTTTCTTCCGAGCATGGATGAAGGCAATATCATTGTGTCGGTCAGCGGTGACGCGGGCATCAGCCTGGATCAGATGGACGCGACGCTGGAACAAATCGAATCAATGCTGTTGCAGCAGGACGAAGTGGCAACGATCTTCACCACCGTTGGCGGTTTTGTCTGGGGACGTTCGGAGTTTCAGGCCAGCAACTGGAGCTCGCTCAATGTGCAACTCGTGCCGGTCGAGCGGCGAACGCTGAACAGCCAAGACTGGATAGACGCCATGCGTCAAAAAATAGCCGAGCTCGAACTCACCGGTTACACCGTTAGAATGTACGTCAGCGGTGTCAGAGGCATTCGCATGAGCAGCGGTGATAACGACCTCAGTCTGCGCGTACAGGGGCAGGACCTGCAAACCTTGCAGGAACTGGGCAATACGATCGTGGAACGCCTGCGCGACCTACCCGGGCTGAGTAATCTGGAACACACTTACGAAGAACACCGTGAAGAGCTGCTGGTCGATATCGACAGGCAACGTGCCGCAGACCTTGGCATTCATATCGACAGTGTCGGTCAAGCACTGCGAATCGCACTCGAGGGCAGCGTCATCTCTGACTATATCGAAGGTGACCGGCAGTTCGATATCCGCCTACGAATGCCACGCTCAGACAGCGAAACACCTGAAGTCCTGTCCAACTTGCTGATCGGACAGCATGGCGGCCAACCGGTGCGATTGTTCGAGGTTGCGAGCATATCCCGCGGCCCTGCACCGGCGTGGATTCAGCGCGATCAACAGCAACGCATCGTCGAGATCACGGCTTCGATCGATGACAAGGTCGGACTGGATGAAACCATGCAGGCGATCCACGATAAACTCGAAGACCTGCAAATACCCGTCGGTTATACCCTGTATGACGGTGGGGCCGGCAACACCCTCAAACAAGGACAAAAGACGAGTGGTGTTCTGCTGGCCCTTGCCATCTTTCTGGTCTTCGTGGTCATGGCGGTGCAGTATGAATCCTTGCGTAATCCCCTGGTCATTCTGTTCAGCGTGCCGTTCGCCGCAATCGGCGTAGCCACCGGCCTGTGGTTGTTCGACATGCCGTTATCGATGCCGGTCTGGCTTGGTCTGATCATGCTTGCCGGGATCGTGGTCAACAACGCCATCGTAATGGTCGAGCAAATCGAAATCGAGCGTGAACACAAGCAAGCGTTGATCGATGCCATCAGCACTGCCGCCAGCCTGCGTCTGCGACCGATTCTGATGACCACATTGACAACCGTCTTTGGCATGCTGCCGCTTGCGATCGGGCTCGGTGAGGGCTCGGAAATGCTGCAGCCGCTGGCCTTCGTCATCGTCTGGGGCCTGAGTTTCTCGATGCTGGTCAGCCTGGTACTCGTACCGGTGGTATATAAACTACTGCATCATCGCCGAGCGCTATCGCTCGCGAACGATTAACCCGCATACCCATATAATCCAAATCCTTCGTTAGTAGCCATTACCGGAGTGCACAGTGACCGTTGGTAACGGTTCGCCTATATCTCCCTAATCTTCAACTATACTCGTTTCACAACCAGATCATAGCAATTCAGGAATAATTATGTATTTCAATAAGTTAGCAGCAGGGTGCGTGCTTGCCGCCCTGCCCTCGATAGCACCCGCTGATATCTTGTCACTTACGATTGGCGGTGGTGTCTGGAACGAAACACCTGAGGGCAACATTATCAAGCCCGCCGGCGCAGTCACACCAACTGTCGACGTCGAAAACAATCTGTTCTGGAGCGAGGAATCCCAGGGCTATATGTTTGCGACCTTGGAACACCCGGTGCCTATCCTGCCCAATGTCCGCCTGATGTACACAAAGCTCGACCACACAGGCAGCGGCCCGACCACGTTCGTTTTCGATGGCGAGTCTTTTTCCGGTACAGTCGCCAACGAATTCTCTATCGAACAGACGGATATTCTTGCTTACTACGAAATATTGGACAATGTCGTCAGTCTTGACTTGGGACTGAATGTTCGACTGTTCGATTTGACCTACGTGATCAATGATGATCGCGGCACGAGCACGTCCGGAACAGTCAGCGCGCCGGTGCCGATGTTGTATGGGCTGATCGGCGCTTCACCCTGGCCCGGTCTGCTGATCAGTGCGGAGGGCAACTATATGGCGATATCGGGCAGTACCATTTCCGACTTCAACGCCAAAATCGCCTATACGACAGATTTCTTCGTCGGTATTGAAGCTGGCTACCGCACCCAGTCGATCGAACTCGACGACGTCGATGACACCAACGCGAAGATTGATTTTCAGGGCCCCTTCATCGGTGCCTACTTGAAGTTTTAATTCATGCTGAGCAGGAGCGGCTTCAGCCGCGAGCGTTCGCGGCTGAAGCC
>JABDQW010000061.1 GCA_013042055.1 Gammaproteobacteria bacterium
GATACTGCTCGGACACACCAAGCTGGACTATGTCCCGCCTATGTACTGCTGGACATAGGCTGGAGAGCACAGTTCGGTACCTGGGGATCGAAGTGGATGATGCTCTAGAGTTGGCAGAACAAACCGAGATTTGACTCTAATTGGTAGCTGGCTGTCTCAACAGTCAGCTACCAACTCATAGCGGTGTTAACAATGCCAATATTGACCTCTGCTAACAGACAGCCATCGACCCATTGCTGCCGGTGGGCACCTACCTCTCGACTGACCGTTGCTGACTCAAAGCGGACGTTTCACATTGCCTTTTCACTCCCGCCGAAACAGGCTTCAAATGCCAAGAGTTGACCCGTTCTTCCCAATGCGAAAATCAAAGACCCAGTTTCTTTTCGATGTAGTTGCTGGTCAGGTGCTTTGCGACGTCCATGGGCTCACAGCGACCATCGGGATCGAAATCGATGGGTCCGATTTTCACGGCGACCTTGAGGGCGGCGGCATTGAGTTCTTTGCTCCGCTTCCCGATGCCCATCAAGGCTGTGGCCATTGACATGAGCGCCGTGGTCGACTGCTTTGGATACGTCTTTTCGATGTGCGCAACGTGCGCGAGGAAATATTCTTCTTCCGGTGCGCTCTTCTTTTTGTTCTTGGAGATTTCATATAGCAGGCCATAGCCGCATCCTTGGCGCACGGAGTCTTTGCTCTTGATCCACTTGTCGGCGAGTTCGACGACGAACGGCGCCTTGGCGAGAGTGGCATCGCAGGAAGAAAATACATGTGCCAGGTAACCGCCCTGCAGTTGTTCGACCTGTGTCTCGGCCTGTTCGATGGTTATGGTTTTAGGATCATCGATGAGCAGCGCGATAATCTTCATCTCGTATATCTGCGATTGCCAGAGTTGCCGGGCGAGTTTTGGATCTCTACCGACCGTCTTGGAGAATTTACGCAGCTTCGTCAATCCGATGCCGAAACTCTTTAGCCCTCCGGACTTCTCTTTGTGTAGCTTCCAATGCGCAATCCCCCGCGCATCCTGATTCGCTTTCAAGTACTCAAGGATTTCTGATTTCTTCATGAGCTGATTATATCCCGGGGGAGAGGCCGCAGGAACGGAGACGGGAGGAAGAGGAACATCGAACATTCATAATTCAGCGCTGACGGGAAGGCGGGAACGTGAGTTCCGGGGGACAGCATACGCAACTGAGTCATGTATTCTGTCCCCAAAATGCGCTCACAGTTCATGTGGCCGCTTGTGGCCGAACTCGGATGCATAGAGCTTCTCACACCCGAAGCTTTGCTTCTGCCTTGATCGTCCGCTTATTAGACGGCTCCAGACCTTAAGAATATTCCTACAAGAGAAAATGTCATCTGGTGTTAATTCGCCATACTGCTCATCAGACCCAAAGGCCCTTTTTTCCGACAAAATTCCAGTAAATTTCTGTTTTTTCGTGGCCATTCTGCACCCCTTCTGGCGCATCCTTCAGTAGAAACCAAGCCAAGCCGGTGAAGGTTCCGACCTTTCGGGAGCTACCCTAGGCTTGGTGATTTAGTTATGCCGTTTTTTGGATTGAGACAACATCAGCTGAACAACCAACATTCAGGCAATGGTTGGCCCAGGCATCCATCAGTTTGCGGCGTTTATCAAACAAATCAGATCTTTGGTAGGCTCTCTCTGCTTCATCGCCAACAACATGGGCTAGGGCGAACTCGCAGACTTCGCGCGGGAAATTGGTTTTTTCTCCAGCCCAAACACGAAAGGAGGAGCGAAATCCATGAGGTACGCACTCTAACCCCAGCTCGCGCACCAGCTTGGAGAATGTCACATCGGAAAGGGGCTTGCCTGTGTTTGCGCTTGGAAAGATTAAGCCGGATTTGTCATGCAGCTGTTTGGCCTGTTCCAGAATTGCTAAACAACGCGGGGTAAGTGGTACTTTATGTTCTTTTCGTTGTTTCATGCGCTCGCCAGGGACAGTCCAGCATTCGTTGTCCCAATCCACTTCCTCCCATTTCCCGCTTCTTACTTCACCTGATCGAAGGGCGGTTAAAATCAGGATTTCAAGCGCCAGTTTTGTACTCATGCTTGCCTTGCTATTGCGAATTGTCTCGATTGCTGCCGGTACTTCTTGATAGGGCAATGATCGGTGTGCTTTAACCTTTTTCCGGTCTTTAGGTAATGCGCTGCTTATCGTCGCTGCGGGGTTGTCATCACGCCATCCCTTGGCGATTGCATACTTAAGAACCGTACCTATCCGTTGTTTTACCCGTCGAGCTGTCTCCGGTTTTGTCGTCCAGATCGGCGATAAGGCAGCGAGTATATCTGAACTATCTATAGCATCCATTTTCTTGTCGCCGAAATGTGGGAAGGTATACACAGTCAGTGTATTGATCCATTGCTGGGCTTGTTTTTCATTGCTCCATGTTGGTATGTGCATTTCATGGACTTTTATGGCCGATTGCGCAAATGTTAGTATATCGGCGGCCTTTCGCTTCTCGGCTAGAGGATCACCACCCTTTCTAGTCAGCTTCCGATTTTCTTCAGCCTCATCCCGTGCCTCTTTTAGGGAAACATCGCGCAACGAGCCTAATCCAAGATCAACCCGCTTTCGGTTGATCATGATGCGCTGAATCCAGCGCTTTGAGCCGCTTTTATCCACTTTCAAGTACAAGCCATTCCCATCAGCATAAAATCCGGGTGTACTAATGTTGCGAATCCCCAATGCGGAGAGTGCTTTTTCAGGGTGTTTTCCTTTTCGTTTCATTGAATGGTCTCTCCGCCCAACATATCGCCCAACAAAAATTAATAGATTTGCTTGTTTGATACTGGACGGCGTTGTGCAAAGCAACAGATAACTAACTGAAAAATAAAATAATGACGGATGATGCTGGACAGTAGTGGATATAGGGCAGGCGGACTCTCTCTGCCATACAGTCTGGTCTCTGTCAGAGAGATCAGAGGCCAATCCAAAACAGTTAGAGAATTCAGTCAGCTACAAGATCCAGTCTTGGCGGTATGGGCCCCGAAGCGTTCCCGAATGGTCAGAAGATGGCAAATATATCTGATTTGTCTCTAATGGCCATTTTTGCGGTAACACTTTTTGCTGTTTTAGGTAGGATATTGAATTCGACCCAAATGCGAAGTCCAGTGGCTGACACCATCAAACCCTTCACTCCATTCCAACGGCAATGACCCAAAAAGTGGGAGCCAGGATTCGGCTTGGCCTGATGCCCCGGGGTAGCCGCGAAAGTGGTACGGGCGCGACTGGTTGGGTAGTGCGAGCGGGCTAGAATCAAAAAACGACGTACAGGCGAACGAGTAACAAAACGTAGTACACTATCGTCTTGAACTTGGAATCCGTTGCACTTGGGGATAATCGACGGGGATAAAGCGAGCTCGAATCAACAATCCCTCCCGTCAAGCAATTGCGAACGTTCGCTACCAAGGATCTAATTTAAGTCTCGCTTGTACTCGCCAAGATTATCCAAGGCACTGTTCGTGAATCGGTGAATTTTGTTGGGACTGGGTAATGATGGTCCGTTTTTCCGTTGAATATCGGTTAAGTAGGCTCAGCCATTTGCTTAGAATGAGCGGTATGACCTGGCCTCTATGTGCAACGCTTTGCCAGATGTGAGCAAAACAGACTTTGTCTTACAGGTCCCTGGTTAATAAAATCGAGTTTTCAGAACTCTCGCGTATCAAAGGGCAAAGATCATGACAAGCAATAAGCAGCCGGAATTTATCGAATTTGAGGGTGAGAAGATCAAGCTCAATGAGCTTTTACAGAGCTACAAGACCTTGCAAAAGGATCATGAAAATCTGCAGAAGGAAAGTAGAAAAGCGCTCGAAACGTATCGACAGTTTCAGGAGTTGAAGCCCTACGAGGCAGAGCTCATCAAGGTGCAAGAGCAGCTAGAGAAGGACAACAAGCGTATGATCATCCTGTTTGAAGGTCGTGACGCCGCAGGAAAAGGCGGCGCCATTCGCCGAGTAACTCATTACATGAACGAAAAGCACTATCGTGTTGTGGCACTCGGTCGACCGAGTGAGGTGCAACGCAGCCAGTGGTTTTTCCAAAAATACGTCACCCAGTTTCCCAGAGGGGGTGAGATCGTTCTGTTTGATCGCAGCTGGTACAACCGTGCCATGGTCGAACCGGTGTTTGGTTTTTGCACGCCCGAGGAACACCAGAACTTCATGCGCGGGGTGGTAGGCTTCGAGAAGGACATCGTCAGGCAAGGAACGCTGCTGATCAAGCTGTATTTTAGTGTTACCAAAGAGGAACAGGAGAGACGCTTCGAGATCCGCAAGATCAATCCATTGAAACAGTGGAAGCTTAGTGAAATTGATGTGCAAATGCAGGAGCTTTGGGACGAATTCACCCGGCGGAAATATGAAATGCTCAAACGTAGCCACACCAGCGAGGCGCCGTGGACCATCATCCGTGCGGATATCAAGCATCGAGCACGGTTGAATGCGATTAAGGTAATCTTGAACTCTGTGGACTACGATAGGCGCAATACCGGTCTGGATTACGTACCGGACGACGAGATTGTGGTCTCCGGCGCAAGGGAATTAGAGTTGATGCAACAACAACGTATCGAGACCGGAAAGTTCGTCGGCTGATGCCCGCAAGGTCAAGGCATTCCCGGGGTAGCGTGCCGATGACACGCTCACAGAAGCTGTTAGCCTGAGAACTCTCTGGCCCATGTTCACCATTGATTGATCGAGTTGGGGCGAAAAATGCCATCGTGATCATGAATGGGAAACCGGTGGCCATGGTCCTCGGGGATGGCATCGATCAACTTATCCGTTATGCTCACGCGACCGCTCCTTGGCTGATTTGTCCAGTTTCTGGTTGAGTTTGCGCACCTCGGCAACCGTCTCTTGGGTTGACGTAATAATACCGTCGAGCAGGGCCTCCACGAGGTCGCTATCTTTGGCTGCTTTCGGCTCGTAATCCACCAGCGCACGGCCGGGTACTATAAACTTCACAATACCAGCACCACCATTTATCCGTGTCGCGTGATTTCCTGTAAGGCGGTTACATTGCAAATATAACGATTCTCCTTGTACCTTTTGAGAATCTTCTGGCGCTTGAAGGTGGCAATCATGCGACTGACGGTTTCAACGGCGATGCCGATCATCGCAGCCATATCTTCGCGGTTGAGCAAAATGAAGGATTGGTTTTCATCGGCAAAAAATTCATCCATGATCAGCAATAACTGGGCGACACGCTGTTTTGCGGTGCCTGTGCTCAGTGCGACGATCCATTGGTCAGCCAGATCGAGCTGTTCCTGCAATTGCTCACCGACATGTCGACACAAGGTTGCGTAATCTTGTTGAAGTTGGCGGGTGGTTGCCACCGGGATTTTACATAGATCGACTTGATCGACAGCGATAGCGGTATGGTGATAGCCGGATTCACCGTCGAGTAATTCCAGGCCTATGGCAGCTCCAGGACCGAGGAGGCGTACGATTCTGCAGGTGCCATCCATTGCCTCATGGACCAGCTTGACCATGCCGCGCCTGATCGAGTAGATGAACTGTTTCTGTGACTTGGCTTCGTACAGGACCGTTCCAGGGGGATAGATATAGTGATCGATGGGTTTTAACAAATGACTGAAGGCTGTCTCCGGTAGCTCAGAAAAGAACATGAGCTGGCGGATATGACACCTGTCACAATGCGAACGCCCCAGCCATTCTGCATTGGTACATAGTGACTTCTCTATCTGCTTTCCCATAAGGTCGTGTCCATATGTGAGAATGATTCTTACTTTGCCTGAATTTTTTTCATTTTGGTCTAATATTGAATCGTTTCCACTATGGTCTATATTAATCGATATGTGCATAGGAAGTATGCTGTTTTTATCGTGCACAGATCTCATTTAAACGTATTTATTCAGACTGCAGTTAATGCCCAATAACGTATCTAGCCATGCACGGTAGATCGTTTTCTAAATGTCACAAATTCAGTAATTAATAATATTATTCATTAATCAATGTCTTGGTTGATGTGATCAGCTGTCGGCATTGAAGGGACGGTATATCTATGTTTCGTGTCACCAAAGATACGCTGAGAAGAGAAACCTTCTCGGGTTTGTTCGTATTTTGTTTGCTTATAACGGGTTGTTCGGATTCTACTGGTCCAGACGCTTCGACGAGCCCCGGTAATGACTTGCCGGTAGCCGTGGATGATGCGTTTACCGTGGTCAAAGGCGATACCATGAAGTTCGATCTGGTTGCAAATGATACCGATGCAGATGATGGGCTCGATGTCGCATCGGTTGCCATCATCGAGGCAGCGAGTGGCAGCGTTGAAATCAATTCAGACGGAACCGTGGTGTACACCCACGATGGCAGCGATGCTGTTTCAGATAGGTTCACGT
Organism: Gammaproteobacteria bacterium; assembly: GCA_013042055.1. Classification (GTDB taxonomy): domain Bacteria; phylum Pseudomonadota; class Gammaproteobacteria; order SZUA-229; family SZUA-229; genus JABDQW01. Next base: position 6,373 of record JABDQW010000061.1, read on the forward strand.
ACACGGTGATGGATAACTGCGCCGCGGTATCAAATGCGGCTAGCGTCTCGATTTCGGTATTGCCGGTAGCGCCACCCGCTGTTGTGGCAGGCGTATACAGCGCGACCATTGTCGAAGGTGCCGATGATCTTGAATTCGTGATTAGTCTGGCCGAAACGAGCACGGTAACCGTGAGTGTGGATTATGCAACGGTCGATGGCACAGCCGTCGATGGTGAAGATTATTCAGCCACAACCGGTGTTGTGCAGTTCGCACCGGGGGAGAACCGAAAATTTATCACCATCCCCGTTGTTGAAAACACCTCACCAGCTGGCGCTGGCAGCAAGCATATGCAGTTAGTGCTGAGTCAGCCTCAATATGCGATCTTCGGCGTCAACAGCGCTACCGGCACCATTATTGACAGTGATGCGATGCCGACTGACAGTGCCTACGATGCCAACTGGGGCGCAGCAGGGGCCTTCACCAATGCGGCTAAATGCGGCGAAGCCTGCCACAAGACCAACGGTAACGATATGTCGTTCGATGGCAAAGACATCAGTCCGGGGACCCAGTGGCGCCATAGTGTGATGGCCAATGCATTCAATGACCCATACTGGCAGGCGGCTGTGCAGGATGAGGCAGAAACGTTTCCTGCCTTGTCGGGTTTCATCGAAGACACCTGTACCACCTGCCACGCACCCATGGCACGTACCCATGCGCACCAGACGAACGCCAACCTCGATGTGGACGGCTACTATCGATTCGATAATGCGAAAAACGAGAACCATGCACGCGAAGGGGTGAGCTGTACGGTGTGTCACCAGATTGCCAATATCAACCTCGGCAGCGAACAGTCGTTTTCCGGGCAATTCACTATTGCGGATTCGTCGGATGCTGACTACAAACGCATCTATGGTCAGTACGCAGGCCCGGTCGGCAACAACATGAACATGCAGACCGGTCACAGGCCGACCGAAGGTCCGCACATCTCGGATTCGGCCCTGTGCGCAAGCTGCCACACGCTGTATACACCGGCGCTGGATCCCGATACCGGTACGCCATCGGGAATCGATTTCCTCGAACAGGGGCCCTATCTGGAATGGCAGAACAGTAACTATGCAACCGCGTTACCGGCGACCCATTGCCAGGATTGCCACATGCCGGAACCGTTCGAGGGCTATTCGACCGCGATCAGCTTGCTGCCACCGGTTGCACCGGGTGATCGCACACCCTATGGCCAGCACACGCTCGTCGGAGGCAATGCGCATCTGCTCGAATTGCTGCGTGATTTCAGTACGGAGCTTGGAATCGATGATGCGACCACAGCGGATGGTTTCAACGACCAGATCGCGTTGACGCGCAACTTTCTCGGCAGCGCGGCCACGGTTTCGGTTTCTGAACCCCAACAAGTGGGCAACAGACTGAATTTTGACGTTGAAGTGACCAACGATACCGGCCATAAGATGCCGTCGTCGTACCCGAGCCGACGCGCCTGGTTGCACGTCACCGTCAAAAACAGCAGCGGTAATGTGATCTTTGAATCGGGTAAGCCCGACGCAAGAGGCTATCTCTCGACCGATGAGGCACGCTTGAAAGCCGATTGCATGGCAAAAGACAAACTCGACGGTTTTGATTCCAGCTTGTGCTATGAACCCCACCGTGATGTTATCGATGATCCGTCACACGTGGCCATCTATGAAACCGTATTGGGCGACATTCATGGCACTATCACGCACACGCTGTTGCAGGGTGCGCAATATCTGAAGGACAATCGTTTGCCGCCTGCTGGCTTTACCAACAGTAGAGCGGGAACCATCGAACCACAAACGATACCATCGGGCGTCACTGGGGATAGCGATTTCAACTGTATTGCCGCGAGCGAGGGATGTGGAGCCGATACGGTGCATTATCAGGTGAATACCGAAGCTCAGACGGGCCCGTATACAGTCGAAGCCAGATTACTTTATCAGGCCACCCAACCCGGTTTTGTCGATGGAATGCATACCGATGGCGATCGCGTTAATCGCTTTAAGGTCATGTATGATGCGGTACCGCCAAGTGTGGAAGTACTGGCGACCGCAGTGAGATGATCTCACTCCCAGCTAGCCCGCACGCTGTTGCGGGATAATCAGCGTAATCTTGTCAACCAAAAGTGCGTTCATGCGTTAAATGTATTAAATGCCCGTGTTTCGGGCGTTAAAAGTAGTTTTAATAAATGAGAAAAATACTCGATCGCAACTTATTTAATAGGAATCGAGCATGAATATCTTGCGGAGGGTATTGATCAAAGGCTTAATTGGGGTCGTCATTAGTGCAGGTGTAGGTAGTCTTATTACATTGGCGGTTGTGACGGGTGTACAAGTGGCTTATGCAGCGAGCAGTCACAACGTAATGGCGTATGAGGAAGCGGGCCATTATACTTTCGTTCTCAAAAATGGGGAGGACCAGAAGAGCCGACAGGGGGGCTCGATTATATTGCAGGCGATGTAGTTTCGATTACGTCAACGGCATGATTGATGTCATAACAATAACCAGATCAGATGCTACGAACAATGAAAAAATTGAATCAGGCTAATTCAAATATCGATGAACATAGCCGCGGGCATGCCTCCGAAAGTAATCGGCGCTCGGGCGAAGGGGTGTCGTTCAGCAAGCTCAAGGCGCAGTTTTTACAAATGCGCAGGACGGACTCTAACATGATCGACGTCGCTGATTACGAAGAATTGACAGTGCAAACAGATAACGGCGTGTATCAGCCTGGCGACTGTGAACGGTATCATGCCGATAGTCAAGAAGGTGACTGCCCGCCTACCTCTGTTGTTTACGGGGCTGCGTGTCGAATCGAAGGCAATGTTTGTGAAATCAGCGGCTGTCTCGATGAAAACGAAGATGTGTCGCAAGCGCGTATCAGCGACCGGGAAGAGTGACTGACGTCAGAATGCCGGGTGCTGCCACGAGTATAATTGGGCCGCGGCAGAGCGGAGTCTTTTTGCTCAATTAAACCTAGATTCCGCAGTTGACCGCTGTTACCGCCACTCAACTCTATGATTTCTCGAAGAGTAGTACAGTATTTGACATTCACCCAACCGGTGAGTCGCTACACAGTTTATCACTGCCCCTCAAGCGCCATGGCGTCGTTGCAACTTTTGCCAAGGACTACGGCCATTAGCTGCAAGTCGCGTCTTGCCCTGTCGCTTGAGGAGCAGCGCTAATTCAGTGTTCAACGGCGGAATCTAGGTTAAAGCAACAGAGATAAGCAAGCGTCAACACGATACGGGCTGGTTGAGTCCCATCGTGCCCACCTATCAAAAGGCGTCCTCGCTTAGAGGGCGCTTTTTTGTGTCATCACTGGCCCACATTTCTCACCTGTCGGTGGATAATCCTTATAATGACATTGCCCTTTTGTGAAATGCTGAACTGATTACAACACAGGCCTTAGGCTGCACCGACATTCTCTGCGTGGCACGAATGGTGAATTTGACAGAGTTCATACTGTGATAATCTACAGTTTTACATTTGGGGACAAGTCATGAACGATCTGCGCATGCTGCCACAACTGATTTTCGCTTTGTTCCTAAGTGCCTGTGCCACTGTGCCAGAGCAGCAGTGTCCGGCTGGTACTCAGAACCTGCCGGACTGTCCGCCGCTGGGTGCAGTAGACGATGAAAAAATCAACGCCCTCCATGAGCTGCGCACCTGGTTGCCACCCTCCAAACTGACCATCGACCCGGTAGCGTACGGCGAGCAAGCCGAGATACCGATCAACTCGGCTGAGGCCAAAATCATCGGCCCGAAGCATGAAGAAGCGCTCGATTCACTCGCCGTCAAGATATGGTTGATCGAAAACGCGCAACATACTGTCGATGTCACTTATTATATCTTCAAGCCTGATCTAGTCGGTTACGCTGTGCTTGGTGCGCTGTGTAACGCTGTGAAGCGGGGCGTGGATGTGCGCATCATGGTGGACTCACTCGGTTCGATGCGTCCCGGGCACTCGGATTTGAGAGCGGTCGAAACCTGTGCGGAAGACGCAGATTTTATGCGTAATGCTGACGGCCAGTTAACGACCAGGAAGGCTCGCGTTCAAGTCGTGATCTTCAATGCCATATCCAAGCTGCAGTTCAACCGCCGTTCGCACGACAAGCTGCTGGTGGTTGACGGTTCCTTTCCGGACAGGGCGGCTGTGATTACCGGTGGGCGTAATATTTCGCTGGACTACTACGGCATCAATGAAGACGGTAGTGAGGATCTCGATGCCTTTCGTGACCTGGAGATATTGATCAGGCCGGGTATAAACAGTGGAGACGAGGAGTCCACTGTTGGTACAGTCAGTGAGGTCTACAACACGCTCTTGTTTGTACACAAGGGCAACAAGCGTATCTGGCCGTTGGAAGCCGACGATGAATTCAGCGAAGGCAAGTACGACGACGTCTATATTGCGCAGCGCAGAAGGGCCCAGGATAGTCTGGCGACGTTAAAATCGTTCCCCGAAATCAAACAGCGCATGGATAACATGAAACGTTACCTGACTGAGGATTTTCATGAAACCCAAGTGCGTTTGTCACACCAGTTGAGCAATCTCACCAGTAAAAAGGTCACGACCAACGTCGTCGAAAATCTGCAACAAAATCCAAATTCCATCCTGTACCTGATCCACAAGATTCTCGACGATGCAACCGCACGGGGGATGTCCAGCGGCTCGTTGCAGATCGTGTCGCCGTATTTATTCAGTGGTGTCTACTATGACGAGGAGGGCGAGCTGGTTTTCGATGGTGCCAAAGAAACGCTGGCATTTTTGGAACAGAACCCTGACTTCAAACTGGAAATCATCACCAACTCGGTGATGACCAGCGACAACTTCTTTACCCAGGCCATCATCGACATGGATATGGCGCCGCGTTACTTGCTGACGCCTGAGATGCAGAAAGCCTGGCTGTCCGGGCTGGACAAGGG
>JABDQW010000074.1 GCA_013042055.1 Gammaproteobacteria bacterium
CGCAGGACGGAGCCCGCATGTCTCATCCGATGAATGAGCCCTCACTTGATCTTTGAATCCACAAAGCATTTTGCCCAGTCGGAAATACACACGGTTATTACTCTCCTTCGCATAATCCTTCGCGACATATCCGTCTGGAACGGATTTGGACCGCAAGGCGACCCCGGAGGGGTGAAATGCAGGGATGTATTTCATCAATCCAAATCTCGGCGTAATCATCTCGCACCCAGGTAAGACATGCGGGCTAGGTCCTGTTGACAGGCCCTAATATACTTCCGGGTTCGGTTTCGGCCAGCAGTAGGCGTATAATACGCGCCACCAAGAGCCAGGCGTTGCCGGTACCAGCGAATGCAGATACCGTCGCGCTGATATCGGGTTGAGCCGCAGCAAGGCTATCGACAGGACTATTATAGGGACTGTTCCTTGTCTTCATAGGCTGATAGCATAGGTAAACGATGTGCGGCTGTAAATATCCGTGCTCTACCCGCACGCTTGATAAATGAAACCACGTTTAGAAGGGTTATTTGATTCAGTATGAGTAATTACGATGCCTCCGCGATCGAGGTATTAACCGGTCTGGAGCCGGTGCAGAAACGGCCGGGTATGTATACAGACACCAGCCGACCGAATCATCTGGCGCAGGAAGTCGTCGACAACAGCGTCGATGAAGCCATTGCCGGACATGCCAGTAAAATCGATATCGTCCTACATAGAGATGGTTCCCTGTCCGTGAGCGATAATGGTCGGGGTATGCCCGTCGATAAACACCCGGAAGAGGGTATCCCCGGTGTCGAGGTGATATTGACCCGGCTGCATGCAGGCGGCAAGTTCTCGAATAAGAATTATCAATTCGCCGGTGGTTTGCATGGTGTAGGGGTTTCGGTGGTCAACGCATTGTCGGCCAGGCTCGAGGTCGAGGTAAAACGTGATGGCGCTGTTTACAGCATGGCCTTCAAAAAAGGCGCTCCAACCTCGAGACTGAAAAAGACTGGTACTGTTGGTAAGCGCAACACCGGAACGGTAATCCATTTCTGGCCCGAAAAAAAGTATTTTGATTCGGTTAATTTTTCAATACCGCGCCTCAAACATGTGTTACGCGCAAAAGCCGTGCTATGTCCGGGCCTCGAAGTCACCTTCAAGGAAGAGAAGAGTGGAGACAAAGAAACGTGGTTCTATGAGGGCGGGCTGCAGGATTATTTAGGTGAAAATCTGTTCGAGAAGGAAACCATGCCCCTCGAACCGTTCACCGACAGCATGGCGGGCAAAAATGAAGCAGTTGACTGGGCTCTTACCTGGCTGGTCGAAAGTGGTGAACTGGTGGCGGAATCGTATGTGAATCTGATTCCAACCTCACAAGGTGGTACCCATGTGAATGGCTTACGCAGCGGACTAACCGATGCACTGCGAGAATTCTGTGAATTTCGCAGTCTGCTACCGCGCGGCGTCAAGATTAGCCCGGAAGACGTCTGGGATCGGGTTTGCTACGTGCTCTCCGTTAAACTGGAAGACCCGCAGTTTTCCGGGCAGACCAAGGAGCGATTATCCTCCCGTGAATGCGCAACCTTTGTTTCTGGTGTGGTCAAAGATTCATTCAGTCTGTGGCTGAACCAGCACACCGACGCGGGTGAAGCGATTGCGATGCTCGCGATCGAGAATGCCCAAAAACGTTTGCGAGCCGGTCGCAAGGTTGTCAGGAAGAAATTAACCGCTGGGCCGGCGTTGCCTGGCAAGCTGGCAGACTGCACTTCACAGGATACCGGTCGAACTGAAATATTCCTAGTGGAAGGAGATTCGGCTGGCGGCTCGGCCAAACAGGCACGTGATCGTGAATACCAGGCGATCATGCCTTTGCGTGGCAAGATCCTGAATACGTGGGAAGTATCATCGGATCAGGTGCTCGCGTCTCAGGAAGTGCATGATATTTCCGTGGCCCTGGGTGTGGAGCCCGGCTCGAGTAATATCGGCGGCTTGCGCTATGGCAAGGTATGTGTGCTGGCTGATGCGGATTCGGATGGTTATCATATTGCCACGCTGTTATGTGCGCTATTCATGCGTCATTTCAGACCCCTGGTCGAAGCCGGGCATATTTATATCGCCATTCCACCACTCTATCGCATCGACGTAGGCAAAGAGGTGTACTATGCGCTGGATGAGGCGGAAAAAGAAGGTGTGCTGGATAGCATTACGGCTGAAAAAAAACGCGGCAAGGTCCACGTTACTCGCTTCAAAGGCTTGGGTGAAATGAATCCGATGCAACTGCGCGTTACCACCATGTCTCCGGACACGCGCAAGCTGGTGCAGCTGACGATCGATCCGGGTGATCGAACCAACCAGATGCTGGACATGCTACTGGGCCGCAAACGTGCGCCCGATCGCAAGGCCTGGCTGGAGAAGAAGGGCGATCTTGCTGTCGTCTAGCGCCAACAGATGTTTGAACCGCAGAGGCGCAGAGACGCTGAGATAACGACATGATGTTTTATTCAAATGACATCAAACATAAAAACTAAGGGTTTTCTCTGCGTCTCCGCGTCTCTGCGGTTAACTAAATCCTGATGAACCGAATTCTATACAAGCATGACTGATCAAACTGAAATCGATTTCGAAGGTATCGAGCGCCAGCCGCTTGCCGAATTTACCGAGAAGGCCTACCTGGATTATTCCATGTACGTTATTCTCGATCGCGCCTTACCGTTCATAGGCGATGGCCTCAAGCCGGTGCAACGTCGCATTGTTTATGCAATGTCAGAACTCGGCCTTAATGCTGCATCCAAGCATAAAAAGTCGGCGCGAACCGTAGGTGATGTGTTGGGTAAATACCATCCGCACGGTGACAGCGCCTGTTATGAAGCCATGGTACTTATGGCGCAGCCGTTTTCCTATCGTTATCCGCTGGTTGACGGTCAGGGTAACTGGGGTTCACCCGATGACCCCAAGTCGTTTGCGGCGATGCGCTATACCGAATCGCGACTTGCGCCTTACGCCGAAGTGCTGTTGCGCGAGCTTGGTCAGGGCACGGTCAACTGGGTTCCAAATTTCGATGGCACCCTGGACGAACCAGAGACATTGCCTGCGCGCTTACCCAACGTATTGCTCAATGGCGGCACCGGTATCGCCGTCGGCATGGCAACGGATATATTGCCGCATAATCTGAATGAGGTGGCGAGTGCCTGTATCCGTTTGTTGGAACAGCCCAAGTCAACCCTCGAAGATATCTGCGAGCATATCAAGGGGCCGGATTTTCCGACTGAAGCGGAGATCATCACACCGAGGGAGGAGATTCTGCAAGCCTATCGAACTGGCCATGGAAATATCCGTCAACGCGCGGTTTACGAAGCCGAGGGCAACGGCATCGTAGTGACTGCCTTGCCGTACCAAGTATCCGGAAATAAAGTACTGGAGCAGATCGCGCAGCAAATGATCGCGAAAAAACTGCCCATGGTGGAAGACCTGCGTGACGAATCCGATCATGAGAACCCGACGCGCATTGTCATCGTGCCACGGTCCAACCGCGTGAACAAGGATGATTTGATGAACCACCTGTTCGCAACCACCGATCTGGAACGCAGTTATCGCGTCAACATGAACATGATCGGTATCAATGGTCGACCCCAGGTCAAGGACCTTTTGTCACTGCTCAATGAATGGATAAAGTTCCGCAGCGTCACGGTACGGCGCCGTTTGCAGTGGCGCCTCGACAAGGTCAGCAAACGCCTGCATATACTCGACGGCTTGTTGATCGCATACCTTAATATCGATGAAGTTATCGCGATAATCCGCGAAAATGACAAGCCTAAGCCGGTATTGATTGAGCGCTTCCAGTTGAGCGATGCACAGGCTGAAGCCATTCTCGAATTGAAACTGCGTCATTTGGCCAAGCTCGAAGAAATGAAGATTCGTGCAGAGCAGCAGGAGCTTGGCACCGAGCGTGATGAGCTGGAAAAAATTCTGGCCTCGGCGCGCAGCCTGAAGTCCCTGATTCGAAAGGAAATCTTGGAAGATGCTGAGAAACATGGGGACGATCGACGTTCTCCTATTGTCGAACGCGGTGCTGCGCAGGCGATGTCCGAGACGGCGCTGATAGCCAGCGAAGCGATTACGGTGGTATTGTCAAAGAAGGGATGGGTGCGGGCCGCGAAAGGCCATGACATCGACCCATGCAAACTGAACTACAAAGCCGGTGATGGTTTCCAGGCGTCGGCGGCTGGCAAGAGCAACCAGCTCGCGGTGTTCATGGATTCGAGCGGGCGAGCCTATACTTTACCCGCGCATAAGTTGCCATCAGCGCGAGGGCAGGGTGACCCGTTGACCAGCCATTTTACGCTGCCCGCGGGTGCCAGCTTCATTTCGGTTATGGTCGGTGATCCGGATCAGCTGTATCTGGTTGCGAGTAGCTTTGGCTATGGTTTCGTCGTTCGTCTCGGTGATATGCACGCGCGCACGAAAACTGGTAAAGCCGTACTCAATGTGGGCAAGCAGGCCAGCGCCTTACCCGCGGTGTCGGTGCGTGATCTCGAAGCCGACTATATCGTTGCGGTTACGTCCGAAGGCCATATGCTGGTGACTGAACTCGCTGAGCTGCCCCAGATGTCACGTGGAAAGGGTAATAAAATCATTAACGTTCCTGCTGCCCGCCTGAAGTCGGGTGAGGAAAACGTGAGTGCTGTCGCGCTGATACAGGATGGTGAAAAGCTGGCGGTTCACGCGGGTAAGAAATACAAGAACATGAAACCCGACGAGGTCGACGGTTACTACGCAGAACGCGGGCGGCGCGGTTTGAAGCTGCCGCGTGGCTACCGCAATGTCGATCGGCTGGAAGTGGAATTCAACACGGCAGACGATGAGTAGTCGTTGAAAACAGGTTTGTATACGACACTAAGGCGCGGCCGCGAATAACGCGAACAACGCAAAGGTGGTTCTGTGTAGTATCGATTTGATCCGACGTTTACTGTCTGGTTATGCAATGCGGATTATGGCCGGCGGCTTGTACTCGAAAGTGTCAGCTAGAGGCCGGGAATGATTATGAGTAGCAGCAGCCTTAGCCGCGACATTCTGTCGAGCCCGTGGAACTTTCGCGGCTAAAACCTCTCCTTCAAGGCTCATGCGCTTGCCAAATGGAGTCAAAACCCGGCGCATGCGACTCTAGCCATTTTTCTATAACACTTCGCGTTTTTTGCGTTATTCGCGGCCTATTGATTTTTCATTATCCGTCATTATATTGACAATAAATAACTTATGTGAGGCACTATGAAACGTATCGCACTTTTTCTGGCAACCAATATCGCTGTGCTCGTCGTGCTCAGCGTCGTGCTCAGTATCTTCGGCGTCGATTCATTGTTGCAGCAGAACAATGTCGATCTAGACCTCCAGGCACTACTGATTTTTTCTGCTGTATTCGGCATGGGGGGAGCATTCATTTCGCTAGCGATGTCGAAATGGACTGCAAAGCACATGACCGGTGCCGTTGTAATCGAGCAGCCACAAAACAGGACGCAGGAATGGTTGCTGACCACGGTCAAGCAACAGGCTGATCAGGCCGGCATTGCCATGCCCGAAGTCGCGATCTATCAATCGCCCGATATCAATGCGTTTGCCACAGGGATGAGTCGCAACAGTGCTTTGGTTGCGGTCAGCACAGGTTTGATCAGTAACATGAAAATGGATGAAGCCGAAGCGGTACTCGGTCACGAGGTCTCACACGTGGCCAACGGCGACATGGTTACGTTGGCATTGGTACAGGGTGTGGTCAACACCTTTGTGATTTTCATCTCGCGGGTGGTCGGGCACTTTGTTGATCGTGTGGTTTTCAAGACCGAACAGGGCTACGGTCCTGCTTACTATATCACCAGTATCGTCGCGCAAATTGTATTTGGCATCCTGGCGAGTGCGATAGTCATGTATTTTTCGAGGTTGCGAGAATTTCGTGCCGATACTGGTGGTGCGCGTTTGGCCGGCAGAGATAAAATGATCGCTGCGTTGCAGCGATTACAGTCTGTTCATGAGCCGTCAAATCTGCCGGATCAAATGGTCGCCTTCGGAATTAACGGGGGTCTTGCCGAAGGCATGCGTAAACTGTTTATGAGTCATCCGCCATTGTCGGAGCGGATAGCGGCGTTACAGAACGCGCGCTAGCGCGCATGTGAGCGTACCCAGGGCTAACCCGCAATGTCGGTGAAGTCATAGTTCATTTCAGGCTGTGGCTCTTGAAGGAAATAACCCTGGATGAAGTTGACTCCCATACCCCACAGGATCGATAGACTGTTGGCGTCTTTGACGAATTGTGCGATGGTGAACTTGCCGAGTTCCGATGCTTGATCGGTTAGCTGTTTGATGGTTTCCTGATTTTGCGGATTGTCGATTAGATCATTCATCAAGCCTTTTTCCAGACGGACGTAATCGGCGTCGATGTGCTCTAGTAACTGAAACGGGTTGCTGCCTGAACCGAAGTCGTCCAGCACGAAACCACAGTTCATCTTTTTCAAATTGATAGCCAAGTCCTTGGTGTTTTTCAAATTGGTTACTGCAACTGACTCTTTAATCTCGAATATTAACGAATTTTGAGCTAAGCCTTTGTCCTTGATCTGGTAGTGAATCCATTCGGCCAGCGTCTCGTCTTTAATAGATGCGGCAGACAGCTTAATGAAAAAGCGCGTATTCTTGCCTTCGCTGGTATGTTTTATCAGGTCCTGAATGACTCGGTATAAGACCCAACGGTCGATCGCGATAGACATGCCGATGCGTTCAGCTGCAGGCAGAAACTCCTGGGGCATAATCATCTCGCCGCTGTCTTCCGATATCATGCGGATAAACACCTCATAACGTTCATCGGTGTCACCGTGGAGGCTGATGATGGGCTGATAATACAGTACAAAGCGGTCGTCCTTCAGTGCCTGCGTCAGTTTTTCCCTGAAGAGAGAGTCGACCTCGTGTCGCGTCAGTTCGCCTTCCGCAGGTACATAGATCTTGATTTGGTTGGAGCCGGCAGTTTCTGCTTCGTCAGATACCTGATCTGTGCGGCGCAACACTTCGTTGGTTTCCGGTGAGTTTTTGTCGATTAGCGTAATACCAATGCAACAGGTTGTATTGATTTTCTCGCTACCGATCGTGACATCCAGATCCATAATGGCGTTCTGAATTTTGGTGGCATACTTTTTGATCGTGTTCTTGTTCTGATGATAGGCAATAACAGTGTAGCCGGGATTCATAAACGATAGCGTGTCCTTTTTGTCTATTGCCGGTTCCAGCGCACGTGCGACTTCAACGAAGAGCTTGTCGATATCTACCGCACCGACGCGCTTCTTGATGTCTTCAAAATTATCCAGTCTGATCTCCATAAATGCAGCTGAATCCTCTTTAGACTCGCACTTCGAGATCGTGGCTTCCAGTGTATCGAGGCAATATTGCCGATTATACAGGCCGGTCAGTTGATCTTTCTGGCTGAGTTCTTTTAGCTTTGCTTCGAGCGCTTCGGTGTTGACGATGTCTTGCCGAATGACGACCTGTATGCAGGGCTCACCCTCGATGCTGGCCGGCGAAAATTCCATTTGACCATCAAACGCTGTGCCATCGGGTTTTTGTAAATGTGTCTTGTGAATTTCGTTGGAGCCGTCTTTCTGCATATATTCGCGCAGGAAAGATTTGAAACTGTCACGGTTGTCGGGTGCGACCATGTCCAGTATTGGCATACCTTCCAGATCATCGGACTGCTCGAAGCCGAACAGATCCAGATAGGATGCGTTGGAATAAACATGCATGCCTTCATGTACGTAAGCAATGGCATCACGCGAACTGTCTAGTAGGGATGCACAGCGGCGTTCGGACTCGACCATGGCGGATTCGAGCTGGTTCATCTTACGCCGGCTACGCAGGGCATTGAGCTCGCGATTGATGACCAGCAGCAGATGCTCCATGTTGTCATATGATGACAAGTCAACCGCGCCTGCCCTCATCGCTTCGACGGTAGCGGCATTTGCGCCGTCTTTTTCCACAGCAATGACAGGGATATGGGTATCTGCGAAGTTTTGTGTAATCGCGTCACAGGTCTGTTTCAGTGAAATCAATTCCATGCCCTGGCTATACAGTACCAGGTCGGGCACTTTCTTTTTGATGGCTTCGAGGAGATCCTCTTCGTCCTCGACGCGCGTCGAACGGGCGGCGTAACCATCATTACGCAACGCACTAACGACCGACTCTTCGGTGTCAAAAGAGTCGTCGATTACCACGATATTGACTTGTTTCTCTTCCACAAACGTCCCCTTCGGAACCTGGGAGGCTACGGCGTTTACAGACATAGTTTTTCAGCCAGTTATAGTGTTGACCATATTTCGTCGAAATAGTCGTTGTCGTTCTTAGACGATTGTTTGTTTTTATTACCTTGTTCAGCTGCCCGCGCATCAGCCAGTGAAGTGTACTGAAACTGGGTAAACGAGCCGGTGTGTTCTCGGATTGAATTCAGCTTGACCTCGGACTTATGATCCTTGACATTGATTTTCAGTTTGTCGCCGGATTTAAACGCATGTGCCGGCAGAAGCACGCTAGCGGGCTGTTTCAATGGTTTGATTCCGGGCAGCAACAGGCATTCGAATGGCTCTTCATTTGGCCTATTACTGCGTTGCGTGGTTGCGGCAAAGACTTTAGGTGACAACACTTGAACACCGATTACCAGACCGCTCTTGCGAATAAACTGCATCCAGCGAATCACACCGATGCGCCACACCTCGATGCCATTCGGTTCATTCTCGAGCAGTGCGATCGGCTCGCCAATTTGTGCCCGGGAAGGCGTGTCTGAATGCCAGCGAAGGCAGTAGCCGCCGGCGCTAACATTGACGATCTGCCAATGCTTGTCCAGTTCTTTGTTCAGTTTGAGTTGCGATTCTCGTAAAAACTCTTTTTCTTTGATAAAAGTATCGGTCAGGGCTTTGCCTTTGGCGACCATGTCCCAGGCATCGTCATAATCTTTGCCAATTTCGTGATGGGTCACGTAAGCGGAGGTCACTTGCGACTCGCTTGCCTTGAAATCCTCGGGTATGGCCGCGAGAGAGATATCCAGCTGTTTGTGTTTGCCAGGCATGATTGGTGGTTCGTTTTCTTTTTCTACTTCTTCTGGTTCGACCTTGCCGGCGATATGCCGGGCGGCATTCACCAAACCGATCGCTGCTTTTATATGCCCTGATTTTTCGGCTCGAGAAAAACGGCGCTTAGTACAAACGCCCCAGGCCATGGCGAGAACCTGCAAGGTCTCAGCAGAAATCTGATCGCCGACGGTGATTTGGCCCGCATTGTGTCTGCTTGCATTGACTTCGATGCGTATGGTCTCGACCAGCTCTGAAGTATCGAGCGTGCGAATCTGCGTAGGATCTTCGCAGTCTTCCAACGATAAATAATCCGGCACGCAGTCCTGCTTGATTCTGGCGCAAAAGAATCTATTAACCCGGGTTTCATCTGCCTCGCAGCCAAGTTTGGTAAGACTGGACCATTCGGCCAGCTTGTTGTACACACGGACAGTATCGCTTTGCCTCATCGCAATCGGACGCGCTAAGGCGAACAGCATCACCTGTTTATAATAGTCTTCGATACTGGCTTTACTGTGGATGTATTCCACGTCGGCTATCAGTTTGGTGTGGAATCCTTTTTGCGCAGCGTAGTTGTACATTTGATGCAAGTCGTACCAGATTCCGACGGGATAGGGTTCGTAGATTTCACTGGTCTTCAGTAGTAGTTCGGACATATAACGCAACGCGCGCAATATGGCGATGTTCTGTGATTTTGTATCGATTTTTTTATCGATCGCATTGGCGGCTTCATATACGATTATTTTGTAACCGAAGGATATTTCCTGCAGTAAGGATAAATACAAGTAGACGGTCTTTTGGCTTTTTTCGGGTAGAGGCAACGTGCGGTTGATGAAGTGTTTTTCCAGGTTACTGAAAATATTGCGTAATGGTTCGCGCAGCATTTCCATATCTTCCAGGCGATGCTTGCCCGGCATCATCTGTCGGTTCAGATCACGCAGTGCAGAGTAAAGCTGCCGTGTCATCTCGCCCATGTTCGAATATGGCAGCTCAGCCAGCCATTTTTTCAGCTTGCGCGGGTGACTCGCGAAAGCATCTTTAGCCGGTTTTTTTTGTTCGGGGATATGTAATTTCAGTTCAGTCAATTTACCTACCAGCCCTCATGCGCTGCCTTACTGCCTTCTTCTATATGTAAAACAGTAAGATAGCTATATTTTTATTGTTTTCACCTGAAACACTAATTAGTGTAGCTCAGATGGTGAAAATTGCTGTTTTAGAGGCCGCGCCGGGTATTTCGCGAACCAGTCTAGGTACCAGGAAACCGGGCAGCGCTGCCTGTAGGGCGTCGAGGATCGCGATAGCACGCGATTGCGGTACATCGAAATGCATCACACCCTCAGCGGGGTCGAGCAAATGAAGATAGTAGGGTAAGACACCGAATTCGTATAATCGCTTGCTCAAAGCGATCAGCGTCGTGGCGGAATCATTGACACCTTTGAGTAATACACTTTGATTGAGCAGGGTCACGCCGCTGGTTGCCAGGCGTTGCAGCGCATCCGCCTCGTCACACATGAGCTCATTGGCGTGGTTGGCGTGGATTACCAGCGTCGTTCTGAAGCGCCGCTGCCGTAACTGTAAAGTCAGTGCATCGTCAATGCGCGCTGGCAATACCACGGGTAGCCGTGTGTGAATGCGCAGCCACCGTAAATGCGATATTTGCTCAAGGGCATCGAGCAGTTGCCCTAGTTTGTCGTTATCGACGACCAAAGGGTCACCGCCACTAAGGATCACTTCTTCGATATCGGCATGCGCCTTCAGGTAATCGAGCGCCTGTTGCCACTGGCTCTTGCACGGATTGGCGCTAGCATAGGGAAAATGGCGGCGAAAACAATATCGGCAGTGGATGGCACAGGCCCCGGTTGTTAACAACAGCACCCGTCCCCGGTACTTGTGCACGAGTCCGGGTGATGGCATCGCGTCCAGATCACCGACCGGATCTCGATAGCCACCGAGTGCTCTTTCCACAGCCAGCGGAAGAACCTGCCTGAGTAACGGATCATCTGGGTTACCCGCTTGCATCTTGTTAACAAATCCACGTGGAACGAGTAACCTGAAACCGGGCTTTGGCAGCACCATGCCATCATCAGGGTCGAGTTCGAGCAGGCGCAATAACTCAGCGACAGAGGTTACAGCGTTGGCTAGTTCGGCCTTCCAGTTAGGCAGCTTAGCGCTAGTTTTCAGTGTGTAATGATGCATTTGACCGTAGATTGACGTGAGATCGACGCGGTATTCGGGTATTATTCTAGATCTCGTAGTTAAGTGCAGATTTTTCGCAGTATTTCCAAGGTCAGAAACCCGGTTAACGCCCTTCGCAGTGAACAATGGTCGAGATCGTTGATAACAATAACAGCGTCACGATGGCACTCGAGGCGGCGATAGTGGGTAACAGCTTGCTGGTTGAGCAACTGTAACCGCGATGCGGCATCTAGAATCGTCGCGTTGGCCTGTCGTAACTGCGATCAGCAGCTTAATCTAGGTAAACTCCGATTAATTCAGAGCTTCCCTAAAAATAATTCGCCTAAAGTTTTACAGGTTCAAATCATGGCATCATACAACACTAATGAATTCAAAAACGGACTGAAGATTATGCTTGACGGCGATCCGTGCTCGATAACCGAGAATATACTCGTCAAGCCAGGCAAAGGTCAGGCGTTCAATCGCGTCAAGGTAAAAAACCTGAAGACTGGACGGACCTTAGAGCGAACTTTCAAGGCGACGGAGTCGGTCGAATCGGCTGATGTCGAGGACCGCGATGTCGAGTACCTCTATACGGATGGTGAGTACTGGCACTTCATGGAACCCAATACCTATGAACAACACGCCGCCGACCGCATAGCGGTTGGTGATGCCGCTAAATGGATAAAAGGCCAGGAAGGCTGTGTCATGACGTTATGGAATGGGCAACCGCTATCAATTACACCCCCAAATTTCGCCGAACTCAGCGTCACTCAGACGGATCCAGGCTTAAAAGGTGATACCGCTCAGGGCGGCTCCAAGCCGGCTGTGCTGGAGACGGGGGCAGAGGTCAAGGTGCCGTTGTTCATCGACGAAGGTGATGTATTGAAAATCGATACCCGAACTGGCGAGTACGTGTCCAGAGCTTGACTGCAGTCGTGAATCATCGCTGGCAGCCATCTGCGTCGAGAGAAATCATTCGATTCAGAGCTGCGATGTTGCGAAATATACGGGCCTTTTTCGAGCAGCGCGGTGTGCTCGAAGTCGAGACACCACTGTTGTCATCGTCATCGTCGACGGATCCAAATCTGAATAGTTTTGCGACTAACTATCAACGAAACGAGCTGTATCTGAATACGTCACCGGAGCACTGCATGAAGCGGCTTCTGGCTGCCTACGGTGAGCCGATCTTTCAGGTCTGCAAGTCGTTCCGAGACGATGAGCTGGGGCCATTCCATAACCCCGAATTTACGATGCTGGAATGGTATCGGCCCGGCCTCGATATGTTCGAACTGATGGATGAGCTCGGTGACCTGGTGCGGACGCTGGAACAAAACCATCAGCCTTGTGGTCTATTTGAGAGGAGTAGTTACGCGTCTGTTTACCAGCGGGTCGTCGGCATCGACCCGCACACGGCAACAACAGACGAATGCCGCAGGTGCGCCGTTGAGCGTGGTTTACCGCTACCTGCTGGCATGGGTGAAACAGTAGACGAGTGGTTGGACTGGCTAATGATAGAGTTGGTGATGCCGTCGTTAGCGACTGACCGCTATACCTTTATATATGACTACCCGGCTTCGCAAGCTGCGCTTGCCAATGTTTATCACAACCAACAGGGGCAAGTGGTCGCCGCGCGCTTTGAGTTGTTTTACGGCAAAATAGAGCTGGCCAACGGCTTCGATGAGTTGCGTGATGCAGCCGAACAGCGGCGACGATTCGATCGCGAAAACGTAGAACGATCGGCGCGTGGGCTCCGAGCGGCGCATGTTGACGAGTATTTTCTCAATGCGCTTGAGCGCGGCTTGCCGTGCTGCAGCGGTGTGGCCGTGGGGTTGGATAGACTGTTAATGATATTGTCTGGTGCTCCCGTGCTGGAGCAGGTGTTGACATTTCCTTTTCGCAGAATCTGACCAGATTTTGCTCGAGCGAGCAAACTTCAATGCACCGGCTGAAGTTAATGTGGCTGACATTTATTCACGCGAATGTACTTGAAATCATTATTAAAAGCAGGCATTCTGAAGGGTATTCTTTTGTTATCGAGCCGAACACCTGATGCGCCTGGTTTCAACTGATCAAATATCCAGCAATATGAACATGAAGGGTAACTTCACGAATGTCGACAACCAGTAAATTTCTTATAATCACTCTCTTTCTAGTCGGTTTCACGGCGATAAACGCCCAGGCTGATAGTATTGTAACAGTCGGGGTCGCGCCCCATGGTGGCTATGTCATCCTGGGCGGTACCGTGATACCGCTGAAAGAAGTGACGTTGTCAGCACAGATTCCAGGTATCGTTCAGACCATTGCTGGGGAAGAGGGTGACAGTTTTACCGCTGGTACAGATCTGGTTACGATTAACGATGACGAGTTACAGGCAAGAAAGCGCTCCGCAGAGGCGCAGCTGGGCGCGGCGTACACTGCGATGCAAAATGCGCAGGTTCAGTACACCAGGGAATTATGGAATCCGAGCGTTTACAACCCGAGGCCAATGGGGGGTATGGCAATGCCAACGATGTTCGACTCGTTTTTTGACGGTGGCCGCGGTACTCCGTTTGGCAGCGGTAGCGACAAGGGCATCGAACGTCACGCCGATCTTGTCACCCAGGGTACCCAGGTGCAGGCGGCACAATCGAGAATTCAGCAGGCGCAATCCGGTTTGCGTGAAATCGAAGCCAAGATTCGTGATGCCAAGTCCAGAGCACCCTTCGATGGTGTCATTACCGATAAATTGGTCGAGATTGGCGATACGGTTCAGCCCGGACTACCCCTGCTAAAATTCTCTTACTCAAAATTTTTACGAATAAAGGCTGAGGTGCCGGCCCGTTTGGTACCCGGTTTGCACAAGGATATGGTTGTGCCCGCTCGGCTCGATGTCAACAACACCAAGGTCAATGCCCGTGTCGCCCAGATCGCGCCCAAAGCCGATGCCAAACAACACACGATTACGGTCAAATTTGACTTGCCAGAGGGCGTTCCGGGTGGGCCTGGTATGTATGCAGAGGTTATGATTCCGGACATCAATTCGCCCACGCGCGCGCTGCCGGTCGTACCCAAATCGGCAATTATCAAGCGTGGCAGTTTGCCTTCGGTGCGTGTGTTGGATGACGAAGGCAAGCCAAAAATGCGCTTGATCCGCACAGGTATCGAGTTGGATGCAAACCATGTCATCGTTCTGTCCGGTCTGGAGCCGGGTGAGCGTGTACTGACATCCGACAGTGGGCCAGCGACGAACTGGAATCAGCCTTAGATAGTACGCCGCTTGCCGTGCTCCAATCGAGCCGTGCCAACGGGCGGCGTGAGACAGAGACAGCATTTGTGGCGCGCCGTTAAGCGGCGTATTGCAAGTCCCAGAATGAGTTAAACGAAGCAATGGCAGACGAACTGGACAAAGACGAAGACAAGACCAAGGCAGCATCCGATCCCGCTGAACATTCCACCGAGGCGCCACAAGTCCCCGATAGCAACGGTCTTGCTGAAGATCTGGGTATCGCGGGTAATATAGCAAAAGCCTTCATCACCTCGCCGGTGACACCGATGCTGCTGATTGCCTCATTGCTGATCGGCATCATGGGCCTGATCATGACGCCCCGGCAGGAAGACCCGAAAATTTCGGTGCCGATGATCGATTTGTACGTCTCCTACCCTGGTGCTTCGGTTTATCAGGTCGAATCGCTGGTGACCGATCCGCTGGAACGCCTGATGGACGAAATACCCGGTGTGCGTCACGTCTATTCTGCCACCGAACGTGGCCGAGCGATCGTAACGGTCCGTTTCTTCGTCGGCGAAGACCTGGGTAAGTCAATCGTTAAGGTGCACGACAAGATCCGATCCAATCGGGATAGGATTCCACCGGACGTGACGATGCCGTTGGTCAAACCTGTCGCCATCGATGATGTTCCCACCGTCAGCGTCACCTTGTGGTCCAGGGAAGTGGATGACAGTACCTTGCGCATACTGGCCAACGATGTGCTGCAGGAACTGGGGCAAGTGAAGAATACCGGTAAAGGCTTCGTCGTCGGTGGCCGGGCTGATCAGATTCGCATCGAGGTCCTGCCCGAACGCTTGGCCGGTTACAATCTCAGCTTGCAGCAGGTCGCGAATACCATCAAAACGGCCAACGCCGAATCCAATGTCGGTGCGGTCGAAGCCGGCAGCACGTCGTATACGGTCTATTCGGGCACCTTCCTCAGGACCGCGGACGCAATCAAACGCCTGGTCGTCGGCACCTTCAACGGCGCGCCGGTCTACATGCGTGACGTCGCGAATGTGTTCCACGGTCCCGAGGATGCCACGCAGGTCTCCTACTATTACGCCGGACCGTCGTACGAGGGCGAGCAACGAGCGAACGGCGATGCGGCTGTCACCGTGGCAATCGCCAAAAAGGAGGATACCAATGGCGTCACCGTATCCCGCGATATCCTGAAAAAGGTGGAGGAACTCAAGGGCCGGCTGATCCCGGACAATGTGTTTGTCGAAGTGACCCGAGACTACGGCAAGACGGCGAACGACAAGGTCAACGAATTGCTGCAGGCGATGTTCGAAGCCACGGCTATCGTATCGGTGCTCTGTCTGGTCGGTCTGGGTGCGCGTGCGGCCTTTGTGGTCATCACTGTGATCCCGGTGGTGATCCTGCTGACCATCTGGTGGGCGATGATGGTCGAATACACGGTTGACCGTGTCAGTCTGTTCGCACTGATTTTCTCTATCGGTATTCTGGTGGACGATGCCACCGTGGTCGTCGAAAATATTTTTCGTCACTGGCTGATCAAGGGGCGGACATCCGTATCCGACGCCATCAATGCGGTGCGCGAGGTCGGCAATCCAACTATTCTGGCAACCTTTACGATTATCGCAGCCTTGTTGCCAATGGGCTTCGTCAGCGGCCTGATGGGACCCTATATGCGCCCCATCCCGGTGCTGGGTTCCTCGGCGATGTTCTTCTCGCTGATCGCGGCGTTCGTCTTCACCCCCTGGTTCGCACTGAAAGTACGGCCCAAGTTGTCGGCGTTGGAAGCGGCAGAGCGGCGGGAAAAGCGCACGCATAGAATTATCGGCAAGTTTTATCGGCCCATTATCATGCCGCTGGTCAATAGCCGAAAACTCGGCATTCTGTTCCTGGTCGGTGTCATCGGCGTGACGGCAGCGACCACGCTGTTGTTCTATCCGACCCAGTGGGTGCCGGTAAAGATGTTGCCGTTCGATAACAAGCCCGAGTTCAGTGTCATCATCAATATGCCCGAGGGCACAGCGATGCCGGTGACGGCCAACGTTGCGCACGAACTCGCCGAAGCGGTTAAAACGATTCCTGAGGTCAAGTCGGTACAGTCCTATGCCGGCACTGCGCAGCCTTTCAATTTCAACGGCCTGGTGCGCCACTACTATCTGCGCAGCCGACCCTGGGAAGGTGATCTGCTGGTGCTGTTGAAAGACAAGAATGAGCGCGAACGCGGCAGTCACGCAATCGCGATGGACGCGCGTTCGATCCTGGCGCCCATCGCTGAACGACTGGGCGCAAAAATCCAGGTCGTGGAAATGCCGCCGGGTCCGCCGGTGTTACAGACCGTGGTGGCCGAAGTGCATGGTCCTGATGAAGAAACGCGGCGGGAAGTCGCCAGGCAGATGACCGAGTTCTTTGAGCAGGCCGAGGGTGTGGTCGACGTCGATAATTACATGTCGGAACCCTCCAATCACTGGCGTTTTGAAATCAATATCGATAAAGCGGCTCGGCGTGGTATCTCGGTTGAGAGCATCAACGGCACGCTGGCGATGGCCATGGGTGGCTATCGTTTGGGTGACGTCAAGCTTGCTTCGGTGATCGAGCCGACCTATATCGTCATCCAGGTACCACTGGCAACACGTTCACAGGTCAGCCAGCTGAGTAATCTGCCGGTGATGAGCGTTGCAGGCAATACCGTGCCACTGGGCGAGCTCGGCGATTTCGTCCTGGAGCAGGAAGAGCCCATCATTTACCACAAAGATTTGCGTGCAATCGAGTACGTGACCGGTGAAATGGAAGGCCGCTTGGGCGCACCGATATATGGCATGTTCAACGTCGAGGAATTCACTGATCAGTACACCACACCCGATGGTGTGATCATGGGCGGCATGCCGATGAATCTGCTCGGTCCACCAAAGGACGACAACATGTCAGGATGGGAGTGGGAAGGTGAATGGACAGTCACCTTCGAGACCTTTCGCGATATGGGTATCGCCTTCATGGCTGCGCTGGTGCTGATTTATGGCCTGATCGTTTGGGAATTCCGTGATTTCGCCATCGCAGGACTGATCATGTCGCCAATCCCTTGCACCATGATCGGTATCGTGCCGGGACACTGGATCATGGGCGCCGAGTTCACCGCAACGTCGATGATCGGCATGATCGCGCTCGGTGGTATCATTGTTAGACAATCGATCTTGATAGTCGAGTTTGTCAAAATCGAAGTCGCCAAGGGGCATCCTGTCAGGGAAGCAGCTGTTGCTGGTGCCGAAATTCGTATGCGGCCCATTTTGATCACGTCGTTGACGTTGATGGCTGGCGCATGGGCTATTATTTTCGATCCGATCTTCCAGGGTATGGCTGTGAGCTTGTTGTTCGGTGCGGGCGTGGCAACATTGATGGCCGTGCTGATCATACCCCTCGGTTGTATTAGTTTGCGCAGGCGTTTCTATATGGAAGAAGCATCGGACTCCGCCGAGATGGTATTGAGCCCGAAATACGCGGAGATCGAGGGTGAAGCAGCTGCCGCCGAGGCTGCAGACGCAGCAATCGAGGAATACAAGACCCCGTTGTGGATGAGAATCTATGCTGGTTTCGTCGCCTTGTTTGGTTGGATATTCCTGATACTGCGATCGATCTTCATTATGTTGAAGATGGCTGTCGGTGGCCTTTTGGGTAAATTTGGCGGTTCGGACGAGCCTCCATCACCACCACCGGCGACTTCACCACCATCGAGTAGTCCACCGTCACCTCCGAACGCACCAACGAGCGGTGGTAGTGGCGCCGCTGCCCAAAAATCTGACGTTGAGGCAATGTCCGCAAGTGATAAAGTGGAAGCCAAGGCCACAACAGAGGTCACGGCGGAGGACGTAGCGGCTGCGGTTCAACCGCAAAAGCAAGTCACCCAGAAGAAAGTTGTGCAGAAGACAGTTAAGCAAAAGCCGGTTGCCCAAAAGAAAGCAGCCCAAAAGAAAGTCGCGCAGAAAAAAACGACGGCTGCTGACGATAAGTCTGCTGAAGTAGTCAAGAAATCGGCTGCCTCAGCAAAGAACACGCCCTCGAAAAAGGCTGCATCCACCAAAAAGGCGACACCAAAGAAAGCCGCAGTAGTCGACGCGCCAGCTCAGTCAGGCGAAGCAGGCGCAGTCGCTGAGCCCGCTCAGGCTGCATCCGTGAAAAATAATAAAAAGAAAACCACGGCTAAGAAGGCGCCGTCCAAGAAGGCGCCGTCCAAGAAGACGTCGACACGTGGAAGGCGTGGAATCCGCTTGAAAGATGATAATGATTGAGGACCTGCGATGCCAATTCTGATGAGAACATTAGCCGCAACAATCATGACAGTGCTAATGCTGAATGTTGACGTGGCGGCGCAGCAGTCGTCAGGACAATTCCCAGACCGGTTCCCCGAATCGTTTTCAGATCGATTTCCCGAATCCTTTCCAGGATCAATGGACTTTCCGGAACCGGGAGAATTCAGGGATCTGCCGCCCGCGTATCCAGAGTGGCCTGAAAGGCCTGCGCGCAGGGAAATCCCTCCGTTACCGCCGGGCGGGCCTTATATGTCATCTGCCTTGTCTGATGTAGACGAATTCCCGGCAGATACCGGTGGTTTACGCGACGAGTTTCATCGAGGGTCGATACCATCACCTTTCTTCGATGATGATATGCTTTGGCCTGAGATACCTGAACGGGGCATGCCAGAGGTTTGGATGCCAGAGAGAGGTGAGTATCGCTTTGTTCCCGATGACGTGATGCAACAGCTCGGGTCACCCGCAAGCAGCAGAATACCGCGGCCAATGCCAATGTATCAGCGATTCCCAGGCTATCCGCCAAGACCGCCAATCGGATATCCTTATCACGGCTATCGTTGACAATGGCGCTATTTATCCTGAATTAAACTAACATTCAGTTGAGGGTAAACGAATAATAATTAGTGATTAAAATGAAAAAGGTCAGCATCGGTATTGCATTACTGTTAGCGGTGTTTCTGGATGATGCGATATCCGAAGGATTCATTCAAGGTGGTGCCTCACTGCATCAACGTGCTGGCAAGATGGTGATAGCGGCTTCCGGCGGCAACCCGTGGGCTTTGCCCGATCCCAGGCAACAACGAGGTCAATTGCCGGAATACGTCACGAATCCGCGGTATGTAACACCGGAAGACATAGAAACCAACCTGAACTTCAGAAACAGTCGGCAAAATACATATGGCCAATCCGTACCGCAACAACAATACCAGCAACTGCAACCACAGCAGCAACAGTACCCGCAGCAGCAGTTACCGCAGCAACAACTTCAGCCCAGCTACGGGTCGGGTATGGCTTTGCCACAAATACCGTACATATATGCGCCCTATTCGGGCATGATGTACGGTTATCAGCCAGGGTATTCTAGCTATCCGGCGTTGCCGTCATATCCAGGTTTGGGTGCTATGCCTGGTCTGGGAACGCCGTATACGGGTAATATTACCGGCTTTGGCGGTAATCCCTTAGTTACACCTTATGGGAATATTTATAACAATGTAACGCCATATCAACAAACAGTACCGTCTATGGATGGTTATTGACTATGCGGTAACAAAAGAATCAGTCGAATACATGAGAGCTGGCGATTGTAATTGGCAGTATACGTTGGCATTGGATCAGTACCTCAATCTAGTGCGCTCAACGCATTTGAGAGGGTCACGAAAGGTGATTAAATGAAAACACTAAAAATATTGGCTGCCGCGGCAGTCTTGATTGCATCGACATCGGCAAACGCCTGGTGGGGCGATGATGGATACAGTCGCAGTGATGGTCGTGGTTATGGCTACAGTCGCGGTTATGGCGATGGCTATGGTGATACATATGGCGATGCTGACGGCGATTTTGATGGCGATTTCACGATGAATATGAGTGGTCGTGGTTCAGGTCGTGGCCGTGGTCGTGGCTATGGTCGCGGTCGCGGTGATTACCGGGGTGATTATTACGGTGATTACTATGGCGATTATCGTGATGGTTATGGACGCGGCTACTATGGTCCCAGGGGTTGGGGTGGACCTTATCGTGGTGCTGCACCATACGCGGCACCGCCAGCGGTAGCGCCGGCTGCACCGGCGACTCCTGCAAGATAAACTAGGCGGGTTTTGTTTGACTGTTGGCCTGTTCATTATAACAGGCTGTCAGGTTTCGGATTTATAGAAATGAGATATCAAATTAGGTCAATTCTGTTAGCAATCTGCTTCTTTCTGGCTACCGATGCGTCAGCTATTTCGTTCACGGCCGATGCGATTCAAATGCGCGGCGAAAGTCCCGGTCAGGCAAGAATGTTCTGGAAAGACGGTAGTGTACGTTTTGAATATCTGGACCAGGGTGTGCCGATGGTACAGATTTTTGATAACAAGAACAGAAAAGTGATCTGGCTAGACACCAAGAATAAAGTCTACATGCAACGCGAATTGACCGAAGAGCAGGCAGCCCCTGTCGATATTAATACCTCAGAAAAATATAATCCGTGCACTAATTTCACTGAGGCCGAATGCAATTTTCTCAAGTCTACCCAGTACAACGGTCGAGCGGCAGATAAATGGCTGCTCACTTTTAACGTCGATGATAAAGACCATCATGTTTTTCAATGGATTGACCAGCAGCACCGGATTTTGATTCGTCAAGAAAATCCGGATGGCTCGGTATTGGATGTTAAGATCCTCGATGATCAGGAAGTCAATGGCAGGCAGGTTCGGAAGGTCGACATGATTGCAATCTCTCCCGATGGCAGCAGTGTTCATGGAATTCAGTGGTATGATGAAGAACTCAATATCGTCGTTCGCCAACAAGTCGATGATGGTTCTATAGATGAATTGCGTAATATTAAAGTTGAGGATGTCAGCTCGAACCTGTTCGCCATACCCGAAGGATACAAGTCAGTTGAGTCGCAATTGACGGACTCGAATAGTAACCTGCCATGACGTTTGGCACGGCTGATAAGTAAGAGGAAATAGTCAAAAATGTTGACCGTAATCGGTAATTTAAAAGGGGGAACGGGAAAAAGTACCGTCGCATTCAACCTTGCCGTCTGGCTTGCCCACGAAAAACCTGGCGTGCGTGTGTTTGATCTTGATCCACAAGAAACTCTGATCGATACCGCTGAGATCCGGGAAGAGGATGGTTACGAGCCGCTTATCGAGGTTTCGAATGATATTGATGAACTCGAAAGGTTGGTCAACAGCAATAGCAAAAAGAAAGAACCGCAGATATTGGCTGACGTCAGTGCGACCAATATGGCCGATCTAAAGAGAGCGATTTATCTGGCAAAGCGGATTCTGATACCGGTGCAGCCCAGTCAGGCAGATATCTGGTCGACGCAGCGTTTTCTGAAAATGGTGCTGTCATCCATCGACAAGAAAAAAAAGCCGGAGATACTTGGGTTTATCAATCGTGCGGATACGCATATTGGAGTTCGGGAAACCGGAGAGGCAGAAGAAGCCTTGCAACTATTGCCTAATATTGAAGCCTTGGGTACAAGATTGTACCAACGCACGGCCTATCGCCGCTCGTTCAGTGAGGGC
>JABDQW010000077.1 GCA_013042055.1 Gammaproteobacteria bacterium
TAGTTTCGGTGAGCACAACGGGGCCAGCGGCTTCGGTCTGAATGTTCATCTCATCGGCTATATCAGCTGGAATCTGTGTACGCCCTTCGAAATTGTCATAGTGCCAGGCATAAGCCTTGCCCTGATATTCCGCGCTGACGCTGACCTCGAAGGAGTGTGGTTCAACAACGACAGCGTCACCGCGTAGATAACCCTGAGTCGGTGTAAAACGGATACGGTCTTTCCGATTTCCAATTCTTGTCAGCTCAATATCAAGCATCACCTTCTCCGCATCGACAGCCTGATCATCGTGGTAAGCGTACACCCTGAACTCCGGCGGTAAGCCTGTTTCGTAAATCGTCACCTCCAGCGCGAAATCGTTCTGCACCAGTAAACGACCGCCATGAGGGCCTTTGGCATATTCCTCCTGATCATGGTCTCCGTGTTCGTGCCCGTGTCCGTGACTGTCATGCCCGACCTCGGGCTTGTTCAGTATCGCGATCACTAACAGCACCGATATGACCGCGACGGCGATGACCGCTTTGATATTGGCTTTCATTGATGACCTCCGAAAGACAGACCAGCGCCTGTCAAACGATCGATTTCGCTGCGGTAACGGTGATAATCCGCAGCCGCCATCACCGCTTCCAGCTTCGCATCGATTAAGGTACGCTGCGCGACGAACAGCTCGAGCAGCGAATAGCGCCCGGCGTTGTACCCTTTTTCATAATCCTTCAAGGCACTTGCAGACAATGGAATGATGGTATCGCGGTAAATCGACACCGCATCGATTGCGTGCTGGATCTCCTGATGCACCTCGAACAAAGTAGCGTGGAGTTCGAGACGGCGTTGCTCCAGATCATAGGGCTGACGCTGGCTGTTCCATTCTTCTTCATCCACTTTTGGTGCTGCACGAGAGCGGTTACCCAGTGGGATATCCAGCGACACGACGAGGCCTGTATCATCGGTAAAATTGAAATGACGCAGGCCGCCAGCGATCTCGATATCAGCTTTTCGGCGTGATCGCGCTAATTGAATTTGTGTTCTGGCCAGACGCTGTTCTGTCGCAAAACGAACCAGATCGGGACTTCGCTCCAACTGTTGCGCCAACGACTCGAACGTTGCCGGGGGATCTAGCGCAAACAGAGCGGCTTTCGCTTCGATGAACTCAGCGGTTTTATCACCCCACATAGTCGCTAGCTTCAAACGTGAGGTCGCCAGCGCATGCCGGGCGTGTTCGAGTTCCAGCTGTGTTTTCGCCAAACTGATGCCGACATAGCGCAGTTCGGTATTGGCTGATTTACCGGCATTCACACGCAGCTGCACAGCCTTATTATTTTTTTTCGCGAGTTTAAGCGTATGCTTCGCTAACGCTAGCCGCTCCTGGTCAGCAACCACCTGGACAAAGCGTTTGGTGACTTCCACGAGCAAATCAAGTCGCTGCGCATCCTGCTCGTTACGGAGCAGCAAGGCCTTGTTGCGGGCGACATCGCCGCGCAGCCCGGCCTTGCCTCCTAACTCGAGCACCTTTGACAAACTCAGTGTTGATTCAAGAAGGTCACTGCCGCTGTGGATGCCACTGCCGCCAAAATTTTCCAGTTCGAGCGATGTTCGAAATGCCGGTGTCAACTGCGCAGCGCGTATGCGCTCAGCCGCTGCCTTGGCTTCATAATCGGCGGCTTTGAGCATTGGATTGCGTTCAAGCACACTAATAATGGCCTGATCCAAGGTCAGCATTGTTCTCGAATCCGCTTCAGCCGCACAAGCCGTAAACAAGGGTATAAACATTAGACAGGCATACCATTGCCGCATACTATCAATTCTCCAACGTCGACATTATCGACTGTTAAGGTCGATCGAACAGAATAAACGCAGATGAACCAGGCACAAGCACCTATTCTGCAATATAAGGGGATTCGAGCTAGGGAGCGGGTGGCGCGCGCAAGGGCGGAGAATAGTAGTGGTATTGCCGAACCAGGCGCACACCGCGATGGCGATACCTCAATCTGAGCTTGTCGGCCAGCGTCGATAGCAATAATAGAAATAGCGCCAGCGGAACGAACGACGCCAGCATGGAATTGTCGGTCTTTACAATAACATCGGGTGTTGCCGCAATGATACTGGTGTCTTCATCGTGATGAGTATGTCCGTTACTGTCTGCAATCAAATGCAAATCCAAGACATGGGCGTGCTCAGCAGGATCGATATCACTGAGATGATGCAAGTGATAGTGTGCCGGCATCAGCATAGCCATCAACAACACTACCACCAATAACCACGATATTGGTCGATAGTGGATCATTGTCAGCCACGCCGCATGCATAGTATTCAGTGTAGCAGTAATTGCGTCGAGTGACTAACAGAAGAGTCCCAGTCTGGCACCGAAATGAGTAACATACGCCGGCGCGATACACACTCATCACCGATCATTTGCTGTCGAACGGATCATAGACCCAGGCATCCACGCCCGTCATCAGTGACACCTCAATAATTGCTTAGAAAAAAACTGCAAACGGAGATCAATACGATACGGGGTATAGCTTTACACGGTACACTTAGGGACGTTAACACTATGCGGATACCCAGCGACAACAGGCATCGAAGACTATCATTGGCAACACCCAAACAGGTATCCTCGCAGGGTCTCCCGATGTCAGATGAAAGACCTGACGTTCAAGAATCGCTCTTGTGATTGAGATCGTAAATGTCATCGTTTTCGGGTGACAATGAAAAATTTATCACCCCTAGATCGAAATCAGGGTTCCCACGTCGACTATTATTTTCCAGCAGTTTTCCTGAACGGTTGAAAGTCAGGCATAGAGAATCAGCACATGATATCCACCGAGTTTGACGATCAAACGAAAAAGACCGCGGAAAACCTGTTACGAGTCTTACAGGAGCTGGTCGCCGAAGTCCACCCGAATCGCCCATCTACAGGATCCATCACCCTCGACAGTACCTTTGAAAAGGATCTTGGCCTGGACAGTCTGGCCCGTGTAGAGCTGATCTGCCGGGTCGAATCGCGCTTCAAACTCGCCTTACCCGAGCGCACCTTTGCCGAGGTAGAAACGGCGAGAGACCTGTTACGCGCGCTGCTAGGTGCAGCAAGCCCCCGTGCCGCCCTGTCGGCCACTGACATGCAAGTGACGAAAATGGGCGAAGGTGAAGCCGCGCCGGCCGAGGCCCGGACCCTGGTGGATGTTCTAAACTGGCACGTCACCCAGCATCCCGACCGACCCCATATACAGATGTACCAGGACGAAGGTGGCGGCGATTTCATCACCTTCCGCCAATTGAATACCGGTGCCGCAAAAGTGGCCGCGGGATTACAACAGCTCGGATTGAAACCCACCGAGCCGGTGTCGATCATGCTGCCCAGTGGTCCGGAATATTTCTACAGCTTTTTTGGCATCCTTATGGCCGGTGGCATCCCGGTGCCGATTTATCCGCCGGCACGACTGTCGCAGCTGGAAGACCACATGCGCAGACACACCCGCATATTGGCCAACTGCCTCACCCATACACTGATCACCGTACCCGAGGCCAAGCGCGTCGCACGGCTGCTCAAATCCCGGGTACCCGAGTTGAAACACATTGTATCGGTTTCGGAACTGAGCGTGCCAGATGCGATTGCAACAGCGCCTGCATCGAGCGCCAACGACGTAGCGTTTCTGCAATACACCTCCGGCAGCACCGGCAGTCCTAAAGGCGTGGTACTGACACACGCCAACCTGCTCAACAACATCCGCGCCATGGGCCAGGTCGTCAAGGCCGGTCCCGAAGACGTCTTTGTCAGCTGGCTGCCCCTCTATCACGACATGGGTCTGATCGGTGCCTGGCTGGGCAGCTTGTATTACGCCATGCTGTTCGTGGTGATGCCACCGTTGAATTTTCTGGCCAGACCGGAACGCTGGCTGTGGGCGATTCATCACTACCGCGGCACCTTGTCCGCGTCGCCGAATTTCGGCTATGAATACTGTTTGCGCCGGATCGAGGAGGAAGACCTGGAGGGGCTGGATCTCAGTTCCTGGCGCGCCGCGTTCAATGGCGCCGAGACCGTCAGTCCGGATACCCTGCAGCAGTTCAGCGAACGGTTTGCGCCCTATGCATTCCGTGCCTACGCGATGATGCCGGTATATGGCCTGGCCGAATCAGCGGTAGGGCTTGCCTTTCCACCTTTGGACCGGGGCCCCGTCATCGACCGTATCGAACGCAATACCTTCATGCGTTCAGGCCTGGCCAAACCGGCGCAAGTCGCCGATAGTCATGCATTGGAATTTCCTTCCAGCGGCGTGCCGTTACCCAGACACCAGATCAGGGTGATAGACCAGGCGGGACGCGAGTTACCCGAACGCCAGGAAGGACGGCTGGAGTTCCGCGGCCCCTCCTGCACCAGCGGCTATTACCGTGATGCCGAAAAAACCCGGGCGCTGTTTAACGCAGACTGGCTGGACTCCGGGGACCTGGCCTATATCGCCAACGGCGAAATCTATATCACCGGGCGCATCAAGGACATCATCATCCGCGCGGGCCGCAACATCTATCCGCATGAACTGGAAGAGGCGGTAGGCAACATCGAAGGCATACGAAAAGGCCGCGTGGCGGTGTTCGGCAGCGAGGATGCCAAAACCGGCACGGAACGCCTGATTGTCCTGGCAGAAACCCGCGGTACAGATCCCGCCGAACCAGAGAAGCTGCGCGTCGAAATTAATGCACTTGCGACCGACCTGCTAAACACACCACCGGACGAGGTGGTACTGGCACCGCCCAACACCGTGCTGAAAACATCGAGCGGTAAAATCCGCCGCGCCGCCAGCCGTGAAGTCTACGAAAAGGGCAGCATCGGCAAGCGACAGCGCAGTGCGTCCTGGCAGGTAGCACGACTGACCCTGGCCAGCATCCCGCCACAAATGAGGCGTTCGCTGCGGCACGCGGGTGATGCCTTGTTCGCCGCCTGGTGCTGGAGCGTGTTTGCTGCGCTGACACCCGTCGTCTGGCTGTCCGCCATGCTGTTACCGAAGCTTTCCATGCGCTGGAGCATCATGCGGACCTGCTCACGCCTACTGGGAAAAGCCACGGCAACG
Organism: Gammaproteobacteria bacterium; assembly: GCA_013042055.1. Taxonomy (GTDB): domain Bacteria; phylum Pseudomonadota; class Gammaproteobacteria; order SZUA-229; family SZUA-229; genus JABDQW01. The sequence continues at coordinate 5,064 of JABDQW010000077.1, forward strand.
CCCGTTAAAGCAAACGGCCTGCAAAACATCCCCACCGACGGGCGCCCCTATGTACTGGTGGTTAATCACAGCAGCTATCTCGACAGTTATGTGCTGGTATCCGTGTTACCAGAGCCCGTCCGCTTTGTCGCCAAGGGTGAACTGGCTAAAGCCTTTTACATCCGTGCACCACTGAAAAACATTCATGCCGAATTTGTTGAACGCTTTGAAATCGAAAAAAGCGTGAGCGTCACCCAACACCTTTCCGACGTGTTGCAGGCGGGATATCCCCTGCTGTTTTTCGTGGAAGGCACGTTCAGCCGCATCCCCGGCCTGCGCCCCTTTCACTTAGGCGCTTTCAGCGTCGCCGCGCAAGCCGGCGTACCGGTTATCCCCATCGCGATCCGGGGAACAAGATCCATGTTGCGTTCCGAATCCTGGTTCCCGCACCGTGGCTCGATAAGCATGGAGGTTGGCTCACCGATCAACCCGGCAGAGATCACGAAAGAACCCGAGCAGGATACCTGGCACGTTGCAATCGGACTGCGCGACCGCAGCCGTGACTTCATCCTGCGGCATTGCGGTGAGCCAGATCTTGAACGGCAAAGAGTATAGGCGGATAAACGCCCTGTTTCCCAACCGTCATCGCCCAGCCAGTCATAACCATTTGCTCTACCCAATGACAACACCTATCCGAATTCCAGCCTCTTCTCAACAAAAACCGCGCACGCCTGAGCGATGATTGAATAGCTGCGCACGACGTTTTTGAGTGTGACGCGTTCACAGCTGTGTCATCCGGTGCGCGATAGCCTGGATGGTGATAACGCCGCGGTACTCACCGTCATCAACCACGAAAATGTAGCTGGTATCATTTTGTTCCATTACGGCAAGCGCCTTGATCAAAGGGGCACTTGACTCGATGGTCTTCGGTAACGGCTGTATGTAAGGCTCTACATGACTGCGAAGAATCTCCCGTGCCTTGGCTTCAGCATTGTCAACACAGGACAGTTGTGAGCCGAGTAAGGGAGCCAGGTCGACCATGTACTCGGGCAGGCAGGATACACGTAATACGTTTTTGAGTGTGATCCGTCCGGCCAAGCGTCCACTGTCGTCCTTATACGGCAGTGCTTGTACTTGTGCACGGTTGCACTCGAGGAACAGATCCCTGACCAGCGTGCCCGGCTCGATGACCTTGGTCGGTACCAGTATGCGTTCGATCGTGACCTTATTGGTTTCTTCCATCTTCGTCCTCCGTTAAAGATAGCGCAGGTAGACGTAGACACTCGCGATGACGATGCTCATTAGCATCAGCGGGAATGCGATCATCATAAATGGTAGAAAGCGGATGCGCTGACCGGAGCGTTCTGCAATGCCGGCCACGATCAGGTTAGCGCTGGCGCCCACCAGTGAACCATTGCCGCCGAGGCAAGCACCCAATGCCAGTGACCACCATAACGGTAGCAAATTGTCCGCACCACCGAAGGTTGGTGCCATCGATTTGATCAGCGGGATCATGGTCGCAACGAACGGAATATTGTCGACAATGGTTGAGAACAAGGCCGAAACCCATAACACGGTCAATGCGGTAGTGGTCATGTCACCATCGGTGTACGTCAGTATCTTGTTGGCCAAAATCTCGAGCAGGCCAACCTGTTCGAGGCCATGCACGAGGATAAACAGGCCGACGAAGAAAAAGATCGTCACCCATTCGACCTCACTGAAACCTTTGTGCACATTCTGAGACTGATCCTCGGCTGATTCACCGATGTTCGTCAGTAGCATCAACAGGGCGGCCCCACCCATGGCCACAGTGGCTGGTTCCAATCCAAGCGAATGAGCGAATACGAAGCCAATAATAACCAGGCTTATCACGAATAGGGATTGTTTCAGCAAGCGTACATCCGTGATGGCCTCGTGTTCGTTAAAGCTCATCACGCGGGCAACAGCCTGTGCCGAAGCGGTCATCTGCCTGCCCCATATTAAATAAATCACGCCCAGCGTGATCAGCAAGATCAACGGCGTGATTGGTGCCATATTAAGTAGAAAGTCGTTGAAGCTCAATTTCACTGCTGATCCGATCATGATGTTCGGTGGATCGCCAATCAGGGTTGCGGCACCGCCGATGTTGGAGGCAAAAATTTCACTGAACAGGAACGGATATGGATTGACTTCCAGTTCTTCGGTAATCAGCAATGTGACCGGGGCAATTAGCAGCACGGTGGTGACATTATCCAACAGCGCCGAAAACACAGCGGTGACTAGCGTCAGCATGACCAGTATCCCCCATGGCCGCGCGCTGACCTTCTTCGCCGACCATACCGCAACAAACTGGAACATGCCGCTGCGTCGTGATATGGCGACAATCACCATCATGCCGGTCAACAGACCCAGCGTGTTGAAGTCGATACCGCGGATGGCGGCTTCTTGGTTCAAGACGCCCAAAGCGATCATCAGGCCCGCACCGATCAGAGCAACAATTGCGCGATTGACCTTTTCAGTTACGATGACTGCGTAGGTCGCAACAAACAATACGGTCGCGATGGTCAGATTGTTTAGTCCAAAAGCGGCAGTGGTGGCGTCAGGCATATCGCAGTTCCAAGTATGCTTTCATTCTCGTCAGATCACGATGTTGCATCTACGTTTTCCTCCTGTGTGGGGTTATCGTAAAGGCTCAGTGCGATTTTCGTAAGCACATCCCAGGTTGAAACCATACCTACGACCTGGTGTTTTTCTTCCTTCAAAACCAGCACCGGTAAAGTCATCGGATTTTCCGACAGCAATTGCAACAAGTGAGGAATCGGTGTATCCGGGTTGCAACAACGCAGCTTTTTCTTTTTCTCGAGCAACTCGCACACGGGCTGCTCGCCCATCTTCTTGAGTCTGCGCAGGTAATCATCGCTGTCGTCACCAATGAACGCCATCTGGAAGTCCATGATATCTTCGCCGATTTGAGCCGCCATCGGCATTAGCGCACGGGTAAGACGACGCAGACTGAACAGTCCTATAAAACTGCCTTCCTGATTGACAACCGGCAAGTTGTGGACTTTATTTTTCGCCATGATCAGCACGGCTTCACTTACGGTTAGCTCGGGTGGTATCGAGTAAACCTCGTTGCTCATGATATTTTTTGCGGTCATCGGCGTATCCTCACGTAAAGTACTGTTGATGATAACGCAAAATTGTCACTTGGCACTATTTTTCGCCAAGACAGACATATTGGATCTTTTATGCCGCTGCAGGCGACCCGATTCGCGCTAATGCCCGGACACGAGACTGCGGTGACTGACCCGCAGCGGGGATGGTGCTATAGAAGTGGGGCGATGCCGCCGTTCATTGCGATGTTAACTAAAAACCTCATTTCGTGCCGCCTCGGTAATCGCTGAGACCGCGGGGTGTTTGATGCGACGCTCCGCCGAAATGACGTAGTAGCGCTCTTTGATTTCTTCGGTACGGCCAATCACCTCAACGCTATATTTATCGAGCACGTCTTGCTCAACGGCGGTCGGCGACGTGAATATGCCGGTACCACTTTCGCCAAATACCTTCATCAATGCCCGATCTTCGAATTCCGCAACCACGAACGGATTGACCGCATTGCGTTCGAACCATTTTTCGAGGTTGAGACGCAGGCTGCTGCCAACGCTGGGCATTAACATACGCTCCTTATCCAGACTCTTGGGAAAATCTGCACGAAGGGTTTTGGCGTGTGAGGGTATCGCGAAAAAGCTGATTCCGGATTGACCCAGTGCGTGGTTATAGGCACGCACGTTCAAACCTGGCCCTATCGGACTGTCGGCGAGAACGATATCGAGTTTATGAACGGCGAGTTCAGCGAGCAGGTTTTCCAGTGGTGCTTCATGACAGACCATGCGTACTGTTTCGGGTAGCTTCAGCACCGGTTCAAGCACCCTGTAGGCGAGCAGTTTCGGAACGACCATCGCAATTCCAACTCTGATATTGTGTGCAAAACCCGGCGTGTGGCCGTCCAGTACGTCCTGCAGCTCGGCACCGAGCTGGAACATTTCATTTGCATACGAATAGACCAAACGCCCGGTCTCTGTTAACACCAGACCACGACCGTCTCGCTCGAACAGCCGCGAGCCGACCTGTTGTTCGAGCTTGTGTATTTGTCCACTGATGGTCTGTGGTGTCAGGTAGAGAGCATCGGCGGCTTTGGCGATGCTGCCATGACTCGCAACCGCCCAAAAATAACGCAAGTGCTTTAGATTTAACTTCAAGTTCGACATATGACTGAATCCCCAATAATGCCTGTTCACGGCAACTGCTCGAACGAAGGTCCTGACTTCAAGTGAGTGATGAGCGTGCCTTATTTAACCAGAAATGCGCTTGGGAAACGCGTTAACTCGTAATAGTGGCTTAGTTTAAGGTTACTGCCAATCGGCTGGATTGGGCGATAATCAGTTCGATCGCCCGACTATAGCACTAGCACTAAGGGTCACTATCTCACGGTCGTGTCGGTGACGGCATGCGGTTACACCGTTGTTAGCTTATGTCACGTTACTTTTTCTGTAGATGCTTGAAATTCAGACTAAAGTTTTGCGCGTCGCGCAATAATTAGCAGTGTTGTCTATACGGTAGCGATAACATCACTGGACGTGCTTAGTCGACTGCTGGGCCGAATGGCGTAACAGCCATTCGCCATTTGACAGGATTATCCTGCAATCGTACCGCGCAGACTCCTAGCCCGCATATCTCACCAGGATCACGGGAGCAGGCGCAGGATTCGTGTTCGTAGGCGCCGCTCTGGAGCGAAAAGCGTAGCCAGAGCTACGGTTTGAGTGAAGAGCAAGCTTACGGACGCGAAGACTAGCCTGAACCGTGATAGGCAGGCTTGAACAACACACTGTATTTTGATCATCCGGGTATTCTTCACAGAGCCCAATGCCTTATCAGAATGCTACGCCGCCTGGTGAGATATGCGGGTTAGAGCCGATTTACCTCATAACCGGCCTTTTTCAACAAATTCGGAATTCCTTTTTCACCGACCAGATGGCCGGCACCAATGACGGCAAAATAGGTGCCCTCACTCTGAAGAAACGTGTTGATATCATTCGCCATATCTTCATTTCGCCGAAAAAAGAGGATGTCATAGATACTCACAAATGACGGATAGCTCGTCAGTGCATCTTCAAACAAAATACTTTCGATACAGGCCTCATCACCCCGCTTCCAGCAGAATACCATATCCATCATCTGCAGCTCGGCCTCCTGCAGTGAAAACAGGGCCTCACGCAACAGTAAGTCACCATCCGTTATGTTCAAAAATATATCGATCTGCTCATCGACGGTCTCAAGCTCGATAATCTGTTTTCCCATCCTGGATGCCTTGTGCAAAAAATAGGCATCGGTTCCCATCTCCGGTAGAAACCCCAATTGCATCACCTGTACCGCTGTCAGCGTCAACACCAAAATACCGGGTTTCTGCTTGTGCACCATATCCAGTGGTATGCCTAGATGTTGCAGTCGCAGCTGCAACTGACGGAAGGTCTCCTGCGAGATGTTGTCCCTGATCGACACATCACCCTTGTATGATCCTTTTTGCTGTATCAACTCTCGGTAACGCTTTGCTTTTTCCTCATCGATGTTGATTTCCACAACAAGATGGTCTGAGGCATGAAAAGCGCGCTCTATATCCCGTCTTAACGGATAGAAGCTTTCATCGGCAAAATGTATCGACCCGAGCAGATACACCGTAGCCTTCTCGGATTGCACTCGCCAAAACAACGCCTTATCGTTGCTTGCCTGTACAGATGCCAAGGCTGCCAACAGCAAACTTACAATGAACAAAAGGTGTTTCATTTAGTGTTCTCTTTTAGAGCTAGCGCCCGTTTATACAACTCGTTTTTGTTTAAGCCTGTTACCTTCGATGCGATGGTAGCAGCCTGCTTGACCGGTAGCTCATCGACAAGTACCGGCAGCAAGCTTTCCAGCAGTAGCTGAGCGCCATTGCCGCGTTCGCGAACGCCTTCGATCAGCAACACCATTTCACCCTTTTGCTGGTCGCTATCATCGATCACCCAGGCGACCAGTTCATCCAGCGTCGCCTTACGGATAGTCTCATAAGTCTTGGTCAGTTCTCTAGCCAGTACCGCCTGCCGTTGGCCACCCAAAACGTCTCGCATATCTATCATGGTGTCGGTAATGCGGTGGCATGATACATAGAAAATAAGGGTACGCTGTTCGCTCTGCAATGTTTGCAGGTAATTGACTCGCGTACCCTGCTTGGCGGGCGGAAAGCCTTCGAACACAAATCTGTCGCTGGGTAAGCCGGATACACTCAATGCGGCAATGGCCGCACAAGGCCCCGGCACGGGCACCACTCGGATCTGCTGCTGTAATGCCGCCTGCACCAGACGGTAACCCGGATCACTGACCAGCGGCGTACCCGCATCCGAAATCAATGCAACTGACCGGCCGCGTTGCAAACGAGCGATTAACTGCGGTGTTTGCTGATCTTCATTATGTTCATGGTAGGCGATCAGTCGGGTGTCGATGGCAAAGTGCTGCAGCAGGCGTTTGCTGTGACGCGTATCTTCGGCAGCGATGAGATCAACGCTCTGCAGCGTTTGCAGCGCTCGGGAGCTGATGTCACCGAGATTGCCAATCGGCGTGGCAACAAGAAATAATGCGGCAGAGCTTAGTGTTTGATTTGACAATGTTTTACCTTAGTGGTGCAGTTCCTATATGTAACCCTGGCAGGCTGTTGTAGAATACACGCGAACCATTGACCTAATACTCTAACTTATTGATTAATTTGTCCAGACTGATCCTGAAATCGTTTAAGCCCGTCGTTATTCTCTGCCTAGCGGCTACGCTCGGCGCTTGCACAAGCGCGCCCGAACAAGCTGAAAAAAGTGTCGATGAGATTATACTTGATGCTGTTCGCGATCAGCCAGACACGCCGTTGACCGCAGAGCAGGATCAAATGAGCGCCGAGGATTATATCGCCCTGGCCAGTGAGAGCAGCGGTAAACAGCGCGAGCAGTTCCTGCTGAAGGCAGCCGAGTTGCTCTATCAACGTGGTGATCTCGATATGGCACAAAGCCAGCTCCAGACACTAGACGCAGAAAGCAGTGCCCAGAGTCGCCAGCACCAAATCAGTCTGCTAGCAGCAAAAATTGCTCTCGCCAATGAAAACCCAAGACAGGCGATAGAGCTGTTGCCCGCGCCACGTGAATTACCATTAGCACAGTACATTGAAGCGAGAAAAGTCAGTGCTGATGCCAATCTTGAGCTTGGGTACCACCTGGCGGCAGTGCGTACAAGAGTCGATCTAGAACGCTATCTGGAAACAGAAGAAGCCAGGGAAAATAATCATCAGGCGATTTGGGCTGCATTACAACGTACGCCCGAGCTCAGCCTGAAACCTTCGAATGTTGACAATAAAACCACCAGAGGGTGGATATCGCTGGCTAGCGCGCTCAGAAACACTCAAAGCGACATGCGTATCATTCAGGAGAGGATCTTGGACTGGGCCACCCGCTACCCCGACCACCCGGTTAGCAATGTTTTTATCGACAGGTTATTGGCTGAATACCAGCAAAGCTTCGCGCCAGCGAACAACATCGCCATCATGCTGCCGATGAAGGGGAAATACAAGAGCGTGGCAGACGCCATTCAAAGCGGCATCGTGACGGCGTGGTACGAACAGACCACGACAGAGAAACCGTTGTTGCGTTTCTATGACACCAGCAATGAAAACCTAAGTTTCTATGAGCTTTATCAACAAGCCATCCTGGATGGCGCCAGCCATATCATCGGCCCGTTGGATAAAGTAAGCATCAACAAGTTGGCGCAGGAAAGCAATCTTGATGTGCCCATATTGACCCTCAACTACTCAAAGAATCCGTTGAGTCTTGCAGACAACCTGTATCAATTTGGCCTATTGCCCGAAGATGAAGCTCGCCAGGTTGCAGAACTTGCGATACGTGAGGACCACACAACCGCCGCGGTATTGGTTCCCAACAGTAGCTGGGGACGCCGTTTACAGGACGCTTTTTCCGAACGGTTTGAAGAGCTGGGCGGCTCGGTACTGACGGTACAGCACTACCCGACCAATGTCGATGACTACTCCAAGCAACTCCAAGCCTTGTTCAACCTCGATGATAGTCATGCACGACACAAAGACCTGGAGCATATCCTCGCCACACGGCTCAAATTCATGCCTTATCGACGCCAGGACGTCGATATGATTTTTCTGGCAGGCACGCACCGCGCTGCGCGAGGGATTATTCCAGCACTTAAATTTCACCACGCCGGTGGTTTACCAGTGTACGCCACCTCACATGTTTACAGTGGAAATCGCGACCTCAATGCCGACCGCGACTTGAACGGCGTGACATTTTGCGACCTGCCCTGGACATTAGCTAGCAGCAATAAATACAAACAGAATTTTGACTCTATTTGGAAGGATCAACGCACGTACACGCGTCTATTTGCTTTAGGCGTCGATGCGTATAACCTCGTTCAGAATCTGAAATATCTGCAAACTCACGACTACGCACGTTATTCAGGTGAAACAGGAAGCATATCCATGGATAAGAACGGCCGGCTTCACCGTGAACTGTTGTGGGCAAAGTTTAAAAATGGACAACCCGTTTATCTTGACCTCAGCATTCCCCCAGCGACTACGGTGAACCATGGCCCAAAGCAGTCGTGATCGCGGTTTTGACGCGGAAAAGGCCTGCTGTGAATATCTTCAGAATCAGGGATTGAAGCTTCTGGAGAGAAATTACCATGGACGCCGTGGTGAACTGGATCTGATCATGCAGGACGATTCAACCGTGGTATTTGTCGAAGTTCGCTACCGCAGTAATAACTCGTTTTGCAGCGCCGTGGAAACGATTACTGCCAGTAAGCAAAAAAAGCTGCGTCTGACGGCAGCACAATACCTGCAACAAGAGACCCGATTGTTGAACGGCCGTTTTGATGTTGTTGCGATGACCAAGAAAGTCCGGAATAATGGCTCAAACGATTACGCATTTGAGTGGATCAAAAACGCATTTTAAGGCGAAGCAACAAACCCATGGACCTGATCAGCCGAATTAATCAAAATTTCCAAGAAAGCATTAGAACTAAACAAATTTCGGCCGATTTGTTGGCAGAACCCCTGGCTACTGCGGCACAAATGGTCACGCATTGTTTGTTGGGCGGAGGCAAGATTCTTTCGTGTGGCAATGGCGGCTCTGCGGGTGATGCCCAGCATTTTTCCTCGGAGATGCTCAACCGCTTCGAGATGGAACGCCCTGGACTGCCCGCGGTCGCACTAACCACCGACAGTTCGACACTGACATCGATTGCCAATGATTACAGCTACGAGCTGGTTTTTTCAAAGCAGGTCAATGCCCTCGGTCAACAGGGCGATATCTTGTTAGCCATCAGCACAAGCGGCAATTCAGCCAGCGTTCTCCGTGCAATTGAAGCAGCGCACGATCGTGAAATGCAAGTCATCGCACTGAGCGGTAAAGAAGGCGGCAATATGGCTGCTCTACTGACGGCAGATGATGTGGAAATTCGTGTGCCGTCAGACTCAACTGCCCGCATCCAGGAAGTACACCTACTCGCGATCCATTGTATCTGCGATTTAGTGGACCATCAGTTGTTGGGGCAGTGAGCTTGATCCTGACCGGGTCATCTCCAATCTAGAGAGTTTGGTAACACTATCAATTCATTGATAACTACTTGACCACACGCAAGTTCGGGCGAGGCTTATCTGGATCCGGCTCCGGGCTATCATCCGGACTATCGCCAGTTGAACGATCGGGCTCGTCATCATCGGAAAACATCATGCCTTGCCCATTTTCACGTGCGTACACTGCCAGAATTGCTGTCACCGGCACTAGAATTGACTCAGCCTTACCGCTGAAACGCGCACTGAAGCTAACCTGGTCATCCCCTAGCGTGAGCCCCTGCACAGCCATCGGAGCGATATTGAGGACAATTTTGCCATCACTGATGTGAGCAGAAGGAACCGAGCAATCTTCATATTCCGCATTGACGAGCAAATGCGGTGTCATGCCATTATCGACAATCCATTGATACATTGCTCGAACCAGGTAGGGGCGACTGGAGGTCATGTCAACATTCTAGCTCATTGCGCCCAATCTCGCATCCAGGCCACAACTATGATTGCGATCCAAAATATTTTGCAACATATGACCCGTAGGCGCCGTTGAGGCAATTAAAGGTCTGTCGTGCATTCGGACGACTGGTTCGAACAAGATAAATAAGACTACAACCTCAACTCACGCTCACCTTCGGTGAGACTCACATGAAAGCCCTCCCGGGCAAACAGGCGATCCGCATAGTTATGGATCGATTTGGCCGTTTTCGGCAACTCGATTTGGTAGTGCGGCAACCGCCACAACAATGGCGCAATGCTGGCGTCGACCAGAGAGAATTCCTCACTGAGGAAATACGGCATGGCCGCGAACACATCAGCGGAGGCCAAGATGCTCTCGGTAAGCTCTTTGCGTGCCTTGATCGCCGCCTTCTCACCTTTTGTTTCAATGATTTCGGCTAACGGATACCAGTCATGTTCGACACGGAACAACGCCAGGCGCGTCTGCGCTCTGGCAACCGGACCGACAGGCATCAACGGCGGATGAGGAAAACGTTCCTCAAGATATTCCATGATGACACGCGAGTTATACAGCACCAGGTCACGGTCCACCAGGGTCGGCAGGCTACTGTATGGATTCAGATCGATCAGATCTTCGGGCAGATTCCTAGTGTCAACGATAATACACTCGTGTGCGATATCTTTCTCAGCAAGAACAATACGCGTTCGATGACAATAGATCGATGTCGCTGTGGAATAAAGATTCATAGCGTCTATACACTCACTGTGGCTTAATTAATTGTTGTTATTGCGCGACAGTGTTTTAATGCACGTCTTTCCAGTATTCTTTCTTGAGCAAATACGCAACCACAAAGAAAATAACAAGGAAGATCAGCACCTTGATGCCGAGACTTCTGCGCTCGTTCTGCACCGGCTCTGCCAAGTAAACCATGAAATTGACCAAATCGGCGACGAAGACATCGAACTCTTCCGTCGTCATACTACCGGCCTGAGCCAACTCAAGGTGATCAATGGTCTCGACATCGACACCTTGACGCGTTTCGGTTTTGTAGACGGCTTTCTGGATACCTTGCAGGGAAGAAAGCACGTTCGGCATGCTGACGTCAGGAAATACCAGGTTATTCATACCAGTGGGACGATACGGATCGGCATAGAACGTCCGTAGATAGGTATATAACCAGTCAGCACCACGGGCACGCGCCGTCAGGGTCAGGTCAGGCACTGCGGTACCGAAAGCCTCTTTGGCATACGCGTCCGTCATCGCGACTTCCATCAAAGAGCCCAACTTGGTTGGCTCCCCTTTTTCATTGGTGGTGAAGATCAGGTTTTCGCGCAGCTCTCCATCACTCATGCCGGTATCGCGTGCGATGCGGTTGAAGCGCATATAACTCGCTGAATGGCAACTGAAGCAATAGTCGACAAAGTGATTCGCACCGCGCTTGACCGACTCCATATCAGAGATGTCAATCGGCGCGGAATCGAGGTGCACCCCACCGCCCGCTGCATAGCTAAAGGTTGGCAGAACAGCCAATAATAATGTCAGGATCTTTCTTTTCATCATGTAACCCTATCCGGAACCGGTTTGGTTTCTTCGTTCTTCGAGGTGAAAAACAACACAATAAAGAACGCGAAATACAACAGCGAGAACACTTGCGACAGCAACGTTATCGTTGGTGTCACGTGCTGCATCGCCAGCCAACCTAAAACCACAAAGCTGACAATGAACATGGCTAGATTGATCTTGTAGATTTTCGAACGGTAGCGAATTGACCGCACTTTACAGCGATCAAGCCACGGCATGAAGAACAACAGCACGATGGCAGCGCCCATGGCACCCACACCGAGCAACTTGTCGGGCACCGCGCGCAAGATCGCATAGAACGGGGTAAAGTACCAGACTGGAGCGATATGCTCGGGTGTCTTCAATGGGTCCGACGCAACGAAATTGGCATGCTCGAGCAGATAACCACCACCATCAGGGAAAAAGAACAGCACGGTAGCAAAAAAGAACAGGAAGACGACAACACCAACGATGTCTTTGACCGTGTAATAAGGATGGAACGGAATGCCGTCCAGTGGTATACCCTTCTCGTCCTTGTTTGCCTTGATGTCGACACCATCGGGATTGTTTGAGCCAACTTCGTGTAGTGCCAGAATATGCGCGACCACGAGGAAAAGCAGTACCAGCGGCAATGCAATCACATGCAAGGAGAAAAAGCGGTTCAAGGTAGCATCTGAAATCACGAAATCACCACGGATCCACAGCGTCAGATCATCGCCGATCACAGGGATCGCACCGAACAGCGAAATGATTACCTGCGCTCCCCAGTAGGACATCTGACCCCATGGCAGCAGATAACCCATGAAGGCTTCTGCCATCAAGGCCAGATAGATAAACATACCAAACAGCCAGATCAGCTCGCGAGGCTTTTTATAGGAACCGTACATCAAACCCCGCAGCATGTGCAGATACACGACGATAAAGAACGCTGTCGCACCGGTCGAATGAATGTACCGGATTAACCAGCCATAGGGCACGTCTCGCATGATGTATTCGACGGACGCAAAGGCCAACTCGGCATCCGGTTTGTAGTGCATCACCAGAAAGATGCCGGAGACGATTTGAATCACCAACACCAACAGCGCCAGTGAACCAAAGAAATACCAGAAGTTGAAATTCTTCGGTGCGTAGTATTCTGCCAGATGTTCGTTCCACATTTTCATCAGTGGAAAGCGATCATCGACCCATCCAATTATCTTGCTCATTATGCAGTCCCTCCGTCTTCACCGACCAGGATGGTCGTTTCAGTCAGATAATAATGCGGTGGTACAGCGAGGTTGGTGGGCGCGGGTACGCCCTGGTAAACACGTCCAGCCATATCGAACTTCGAGCTGTGACAGGGGCAGAAAAAGCCGCCCAACCAGTCATTACCCAGATCGGCAGGAGCGATGTCCGGACGGTAGGTTGGTGAACAACCCAGATGCGTACAGATACCGATCAAAACCAGGGTCTCTGGCTTGCGTGAGCGATGCGCGTTTTGTGCATACTCAGGCTGCTGGTCGACATTCTCCGAAGCCGGATCGCGTAAGTTGTCATTCAATTTGGGCAGCCTGTCCAGCATCTGCTGCGAACGACGCACGATCCAAACCGGCTTGCTCTGCCACTCGACGATCATCATTCGGCCGTCTTCAAGTTTGCTGATATCGGCTTCGACAGGTGCGCCGGCATTTTTGGCGCGCTCACTCGGCATCCATGACGCAAGGAAAGGAACCGCAACGAATCCTGCGCCGACAGCACCGACAACGGTGGTGGCGGCTGTCAGAAAGCGGCGTTTGCCCTTATCTACAACATCAGTAGACATGTATAAATCTCCGCGTATTTAAATTCGGGACCTGTAAGCAAAACGACAACTACTATTAATAATCCTGCCAAGTGCTTACAATCGGTGTATTCGCCAGCGAATCACTCGTACTGACGTGTGAAAAGCGCAAATACTTTATATCATCTAACGCTAATATCCAAGTTTTTTATAATTCTCCTATTAATATCAGACTGTTATGCATTACCGCCAGATAAAGAAAAACGGCACCATCCGGTACCTTCTGCTGTGGACGCTGATCGGAATCGTTGTTGGTCTTGCTGTCTTGTTTATCCAAGGCAAAATCGAAATCACCGATTTCGAATTCGACAACACCAGCCTGCTCAGCAAGGTGCAACAGCCGAAGAGTTTCTCTGCTGCCGTTAGCAAGGCGGCTCCCGCCGTGGTCACTCTGAACGTACAAAGCCTGATCGAAGTACCGATTCAACAGGAGGCGCGTCAGCAACTCGAACAAATCTTTGGTAAGCACCTGCCTGACTTGATGGAGACCAAGCTGCATCGCAGCTCGGGCTCAGGTGTGATTCTGGACACGCGTGGCTATGTC
>JABDQW010000060.1 GCA_013042055.1 Gammaproteobacteria bacterium
ATATCGTACGTTGGTACGTATGTTGGTATTAATTAAAATCGAACCGATTAATTACCATATACATCAATAACTTATATCTATAATAAGAGTCCGGCCCTGGCACCATCCATTCAATCCGGTGTTTCACCTCGAATGTCTGGCGAAAGGTATCCGGCCTTCGAACCGGCACGCCGGTTAGATTACGAATACCATCCCTGGCATTCGCCCTTCGGGCCAGCTGCACAAGGGCGCAGCTGTTAATTTTGCTCCAGGCATGTCATCCGGCTCTGGGCACCATCCATTCAACCCGGTGTTTCACTCTCGCAAAGATCGCCAGGACTGCAAAGGAAGATAACAAAATCAATACATGATTCCGCGTAAGGCATCATTCTGACAAAACCGGCCGGATTGAATTGAGGCTGTTGGACCTGATATCATGCGGTCGCCATGACTGCTGGCTTTTTTAAACCTGTAAACATTTCGAGTCTCGCGTTGTTGGCAACGGTAACGAGTTGTTCGACAACGAATACAATGGTTGACCTGATCCCGTGTACGGAGCCACGTCCCGAAGTCTGCACGATGGACTACGATCCGGTATGTGGATTGCGCAAGCTGTCTGGTATCGATAAATGGAAGACCTACGCGAATGACTGTACGGCATGTGCTGATGCCACGGTGGTTGCTTACAAAAAAGGCGCGTGCACTGTTGACTCGGACTGAAGGCTGAGTCAGCCAGCCCGGATGTTGCACGACTCAATCATCGTGCGCAGCTTGTCACGTTCTTCCGCCCCCCTCACTCCCTGAATGCGGCAGTAACAACGCTTCGTCGTAACAAACAGATCGTTGGACCGAAATCCAAGTACATCTATCTGGAGAGACCAAGATTCTGTGTCAACCGATTCAAAGCTTGTGCGTTTATTGTTCTTAATAACATCGAAAACCTCTAGTAGGAGAAAAGCATTGATGAATCGAACTCTTGTGAAAACGGCTGCAGGGATTATTTTTTCACTCACGGTTGTTGCAATGTCTGCTTCTGTTGAAGCCGGTAAAGGCGGCGGTAGTCGAGGCGGGGGCCAGAGCGGTGGCTTTGGCAATAGCGGCGGCTCCGGCAACAGCAGTATGTCAAATAGTGGGGCGATGTATGGAGGAAGTCGGGCATCCGATTATGGTCGGCAAAAAGGCTCTGGCAGCAGTAAAAGTCAGCATAAGCACCAGAACCAACACCAATATCGATATCGGAAAGGCAAAGGCGGTGGACAGGGGCAAGTTGAACGTACGCAATACAGTGATTTTCAAGGTTGGCTGGATCAAAGCCAGACCACAACTCAAACCAAGACCCAGAACCGCGTTAATACACAAACGATGCGTTAGGACCGCTTGTAACCAGCATTCGGACTACCGCGCATTTCTCGCAATGGGGTGAGATGTTCACGTCGAGATTCGGATTGATGAAATACATCCCTGTATGTCATCAATCCGGGGTGGGCTTGCGGTCCAAATCCGTTGCAGACGGATTTGTCACAAAGGATTTTGCAAATGAACGGGACAACAATGTGTAGTTCCGACTGAGCATGTCCCAGGGCCTGTTAACGCATAGCGTTAACAGGCCCTGGTGGATTCACAGATCATTAACCTAGATTCCGCAGTTAATCGCTATTACTTCCAGCCAACTCTATGATTATTCGAAAAGTTATGCAGTATTTGACGTTCACCCAACGGGTGAGTCGCTACACAGTTTATCGCCGCCCCTCTAGCGCCATGGCGGCGTTGCAACTTTTGCCAAGGACTACGGCCATTAGCTGCAAGTCGCGCCTTGCCCTGACGCTAGCGGTGCAGCGCTAAATCCGTGTTCAACTGCGGAATCTAGGATTAAGGTTTTGCCCAGTTGGTGCGAACTGCGGGCTAATCCGAGTAGCGTTGAACTTTTCAAAGTCCTGGGCTGTCAACGGATTGACGGATGCTAGATTTTTCAACATGAACATCGAAATTTTAGTGAGAACAAACTATGAACTTGCTGAAGAAAGATATCGTATCCGGCATATTGATTGCCCTGTTGTTCGCAATTATTTCCTCAGCTTTGCAGGTTAGCAAGGCAAAGGGCAATAATGAGAGTGCCGCTCCAACAATCGTTAACACGCATTTACAGCTATCGTCAATGCTCGAGTTAGATTTATTTCGGTATATGGATTGCAGATCCGGGAACTATTTCCGGAAAATGCTGGTCACATCCGACACATAGCTGATTGCTGTAGCACCTTATCAGCGGCGACCGGGCTCCGTCGTCGCTGATTTTCTATATGGCGAGTGCCTCAACCACATGCTGCGTTGCCAGGCAAAACATGGCGTCTAACTCATCCCCTTCTCCGAGCTTTCTCCTTACGCCGATGGTATTTCCGGCAAAGCCCTGAATAAACCGATTTGTATGCGAATAAAATTGAACTATTTGTAAAAATACGTAACAGAAGTACGGAAATGATCAAAAAAAAGCAACCTATCCACATTTAAATTCTTGAGGGGCTATAAAATATGAAACTGTTGACTAAAAAAGTTCCAGCGGTACTTGTTGCGGTATTTTTCGCACTGGCATCTACCACGGCTGCGGCAGGTAAAGGCGGCGGCGGCGGTAGTGGCGCTGGACAGGCCGGCGGACAGGGTGCGCAATCCCAAAGCAAGCAAATGCAACAGCATCAGTACCAATACCAGCATCAGAAAGGTAAGGGTGGCGGCCAAGGCAGTCAGTCCGGCACTGGCGACAAGGCCCAGACCCAGCAGCAGAGCCGCGATCAGCAGCAAAACACGACGCAGGAAGGCTCGCAATAAACATAGCAGCTGTGATTACAACAGCACCTTTGATAGCGGCGGTGATATAGCACTGCCGCTGTCTTTCTTCTTCCACCTGGTGTCACAAAGCATTCAACTCGCTTTCTCGTACGCCGGTCCCAATATCAGTAACAGTATCTGCGCGTGCTCAGCCGCTTTACGCCCGAGATCGGTCAAGTAGCCACCATCGACCTGTGTAATCAACCCCTTAGCATGCAGGCGCTTGACCGCTTCGATGACCTCCGGATTGGCATTGTGGTGAACTTTGATGCCCTGAAAGTGACTGCTTTCCAGATTGAAGCGAATCAGTACATCGAGTTCGTGCATCTGTTCAGGTGAATAAGGCATGGTGGTATCTCAAAACTAGACAGGAGTGCAATTGTATACAACCGTGTACTTATTTTCAGAGCTATTGCAATGCATTCTAAGGACTGCAACTGTTACTGAAGGTCCGCGTTCAGGCTGCTGTACTGCACCCTGCATTGTGCGGATTGCAAGGCAACTCCGCTCAGATGTTCAGCACAATTTTTCCGTGCACATGGCCCTGTTCGATCATGCGATGGGCGGCCGCTGCATCTTGCAGCGGCAAAACATCGGAAATTGTCGGCTTCAACTTGAAGTCCGTGATTAGCTTGGCGCAGCGATGCAAGATTTTTCCCTGGCGTCTGCGAGCTTCGGGTAGGTTCATCAGCATCGGCGTGAGCATCAGCGTGAAGCTGATGGTTAAATTGCGGTTGCGCGCTTCCACCCAGCTGATGTCGGTTCCTGGGTCGAGCAGGGTGTTGACGTGGCCGTAGACTTTCGCGGCCGACAGGCTACGCTGAAACGTTTCACCGCCGATCGAATCGAGCACGACATCGACACCTTCACCGTGGGTCCAGCGCATGACTTCTTCGACAAAGTCAGTGTCGCGATAGCGAATGATCTTGTCGCTACCCAACTGTTTGGCAAATGTCGCTTTCTCATCTGTGCTGACCGTGGTGCAGACCCGCGCACCGACAGACTTGGCGAGTTGTATCGCGATATGCCCGACACCACCGGCGCCGGCATGAATCAAAACGGTTTGGCTCGATGTCAGTGCGGCGCGCTCAAAGAGTGCTTCCCACGCGGTGATCGAAACCAGCGGTAGCGCAGCAGCCTGTTCGAAACTCAGGCGGCCAGGTTTCATTTCCGCTTCTTTTTCATCGAGGACGGTATACTCGGCATAATTACCGGGTGCGCCGCCGAGCCCGCCGTGACAGAACCAGACATCATCGCCTGGCGTGAAACGCGTAACGCTGTCACCGGTTTCAACAACAACACCGGCGCCATCACAACCCAGAATCGCGGGCAGCGCATCCGGATAAAACACACCGCGGCTGCGCAGTTTGGTATCGACGGGATTTACGCTCGCGGCCTTGAGTTTGACCTTGATCTGGGTTGGCGAACAGATTTGTGGTTCATCAAGCTCGGTAAGTTGCAACACATCGGCCGGGCCGACGGCTGTCATTTGTACTGCACGCATGGTTATGGTTGCGTCTCCAGGAATGGGTAATCGGTGTAGCCGTGTTCATCACCGCCGTAGAAGGTCGCTTGATCGGGCATATTGAGTTCGGCACCGGCTTTGAAGCGTGCCACCAGATCGGGGTTGGCGAGATACAGCGCGCCGAATGAAACCAGGTCAGCATGGCCGTTGGCTATAGCGGCCTGCGCTTTTGCCTGGTCGTATCCGAGATTTACCATATACTTACCTTGAAAACGTTGTCGGATTTGATCGTAATCGACGCCTTGCTCACCCATCATGCCACCTTCTACGACGTGCAGGTACGCCAGCTGTTTCGGGCTCAGTGCTTCAGCAACGTAATTAAACAGCGTTTGCGGATCAGAATCTTGAATATCATTGAATGTGTTATCGGGTGAAATGCGTACGCCAATCTGTGATGTGTCCCAGGCCTCAGCAACAGCATCGATGACTTCGATCAGCAGGCGTGCTCGGTTTTCAGGTGAGCCACCGTAACGGTCATCGCGTCTGTTGGTGCCATCACGCAGGAACTGATCGAGAAGATAGCCGTTGGCTGCATGTACTTCGACGCCATCGAAACCAGCTTCACGGGCGTTTACCGCGGCTGTGCGGTATTGATCAACAATCCCGGGTAATTCCTCAGTCGAGAGTGCGCGGGGTACCACAAACGGTTTCATGCCCTCAAAGGTCACCGCTTCGCCCTCGGCTTTGATCGCTGAAGCGGAAACTGGTTGCTGGTTGTCAGGCAAGAGGTCGGGGTGGGAGATACGGCCACAGTACCAGAGCTGCACGAATATCAGGCCGTTTTCGGCGTGCACGGCATCGATTACCTGGTTCCAGCCGGCGATCTGTGCCGAACTGTGAATGCCGGGTGTTGCCGGATAACCTACACCCTCTGGTGAGACCTGGGTTGCCTCGGTAATGATCAATCCGGCACTGGCACGCTGACGATAGTACTCGACCGTCATGGCTTGCGGCACATTGCCTTCCCCGGCGCGGTTGCGTGTCATCGGCGCCATGATCACGCGGTTGCGCAAGGCGTATGAACCCATTTCTATAGGGCTGAAGAGGTCGGCCTTGGTGTTATTGTTCATTTATTTCCTCGTTAGCAGACTCAGTTGTTGACCGGTTTCATGAGCTCAAGCATATTGCCTTCGCTGTCTTCGATATAGATGGATTCGGTGCCATCACGGTGTTTTTTCAATTTGCCATGGCGTTCCGCACCTTCGTGCTCGATCGCAATATGCGGTGGGTGTTGATCGGGGACGACCAGCGCCAGGTAGATATTCTGGAAGCGAAGCAGGGCCCAGGTGTCATCCTGATAAACGGTTTCAGCATTGACGTTTTCCGAATACCACTGCAACGCGCGTCCTATATCCTTGACCTGTATCGCGACATGGTGCAAAGCGTCCAGTTTTGTGTGAGTCTCTTGCATGTAATAAACTCCAGCAGTGCGATCGATTATTCTAGCTTGGCTCACTCGATCGCTGTTGGTTATTTTCAATCTGCTTGATCGGTTTTCGACGGTCATCGGCCAGTCGATGCCGACAACACGCTCGGTCCGTCGATCGGCGACGTGCGCAGCATACAACAACTACATCAAGGTTGCAGCCGTGTTGAACTCAGCCGGACACCGAGTGGCCCTCGTGGTAACCACAAGTTAATAATTTGCCCGTCTCTCATGACGGTAACATTAACATATTCATCACGAACTCCGCGGGTCGTTGCCTCCTGCAGTTCGTTCCATCTGAACAACTGCGTGTCGGCATAATTCAGAATGACGTCGCCTGATTTCAGACCAGCCCGGTCCGCGGTGGAACCCTGCATCACCGAGGCTATATTGACGCGATTGTTTTGTCCTGTCGTGTATAGATAGCGATCATATGCATCGTTGCCGATTTCGTTTCGTAACGAGACATCCTGCTCCAATAGCGTATTCAGTTCACTCGAGTAGCGGCTGGTGCCGAGATAATCCTCTCGTATCGCCCGATCACGCAGTTCGAGCGTCTGCAGGTCAATCTCGTTTTTTCGGCGTACGATATCGGCCGCGATGGCTTCTTCGACGCCGGCACTCACCAGGTTATCAGTCGTCAAAGCCCGGCTGCTACCGCTCACTGGCGAATCAGCCGATGTCGTCGGTGTGGTGGCCAGAGAACCACGCTGTCGCGTTTGTTCGCGCGCTGCGGCAATCGCATCCTGCTCCAACTGTTCAAGTCTCGAGTTGAGTAACTCTATTTGCTGTTCCAGTAACGCGATACGCTCCTTATCGGAGGCTTCGGACACCATGAATGCATTCGCCATGGGATGGGTCACATCCAGATCGTCTCCGAATTCAGCGGCATTGGTGGCGATTGTATCGATCGCGGCAAACGGCACTAGGTCTTGTCGATCCATAGTCTGCACAATTGCGGCACCGGCAAGGATGCCGAGAATCAACAGGCCTGGTATAAAAAAGTAGGGATTGTTCATTGAATACCCTCACGTGCGGTTGAAGCTGTCTTGCGTGTTGTTTGCATAATGGTTGATCAGCCTGGTTTTTCGTGTTTGGCACACTGCGTTCCAGCGAACTTACTGCCCGAACCAGTCAGTAAAACTGAAATCATTCTGATACGGTATTTGCCTGGCATTCACCAGCTTCGATGATAACGCATTGATGTACTCGGTCATAAAGTGATGCTTCAGGTTCTTTTCGCTCAACATCTCGTTTAGAAAATCGGTTGCGCGCATCATACTGTCGACACCTTCCAGTCGTGACCAGGTATTATCCGCGTGCAGCACCAACTCAGTACCCAGGTGCCAGTAGATGTTCATATCCATCAGGTCCATCGGGTCCAGCGGCGGTACCAGAGGCACCATGTCCTTGGGTGTCACCACGCGGGTCACATCGAGATGAGCGTACTCGCGGCTGCCGCTGATGTTGGTGACCTTGGGCTGGCCGAAGGTAATGACGTCACCGACGTTATATCCGCCGGCATCCAGATACATCGCTGCGATCACAGCCACGGCACCACCGAGGCTGTGGCCGGTGGTGTTGATACGGTAATCCTGGTTCAGATGTGGTTTGATCCTGTCATAGATGAAATCGGCAGACTTGGAAAAGCCTTGGTGCAGTTTAATACCGGTCGGTTCGTTGGGTAACAGCACAAACGCGATATCAACCAGTGCGTTTTCGATATTGGAGGTACCACGCACCGCCAGCAGTTGCTGTTTGGTAGTGTGGTTGGTCGCCAGTGCATAACTCACAGCGTAGCCGGGTAGCTGTTCACTTGCGGTGAGTACGTATCCCTGAGCAGCCAGCGCTTTTTCAATTTTGGATTTATCGTAGTAGGCGGCATCAGCGATCAGAGCATAGTCGAGTAATCGCTGAAAGTGCGCTGCATCGCCAAACGTGTTTGCAGCGGCGCCGAAGCCGGACCAGACGCTCAAACATAGCATGAGCCCGGATAAAAACTGTTTTCTAATCACGATGTGTGCTGTTGTTAAATTGATCGATGACAGTAGGACAAGTCCAACTACCGACATGTTCCACTGTGTCTACGATCGGTCGCTTCACATCGCGACGATGACTCTCAATGCATCCAGGCGTAGCCGGGTGGCATCGATCAATTTCGACAAGGCTTGCAGTTGTTTTTCAAAAAACATGATCTCGTCACCACGTACGTTAGGATTTACCAGCTGCAGCGCCTTGAGCCGGTTTATTTCCCGCATCAGGATAGTTTCGGCGTCGGCATGCGCGGCATTGAGGATCGCGGGTGCTTGTTGCTGTGCGTGTTGTTCACATCGGCGCAACAATGTCTTGAGTATATTCCGCTTCGCGCGCACGACCTGAACAGAGGTGTTGGAATCGACAGCGACAGCGACCTGGTTGATTGCATTGTGTGTCAGCGTGTCAGCGTGATCCTGTCCGCGTTCATCCATGACCACACGTATCGTCGTCGGTGGCAGGTAACGTTGTGACTGCAGTGTCTCGACGGTTGCGGCTTCGAGCACGAACAGGCATTCGAGTAATACCGTTCCAGCCAGGGCGCCGCGGTAGCGTACCGCGCTCAGCGCGGTATTGCCGAATTCGTTGCTGACTACCAGGTCGATGGCACCTCGCACCATGGCGTGCTCCCAGGTGAGGTAGTGTGCATCTTCAAAACTCAGCGCCGTGTCGCGATCGTAGGTTATCGTCATGCCATCGTCGGCGAGGCCGGGGAATCGGTTCACCATATGTTCGGTCGGTCGGATGATCAGGCAGTTTTCGCTGTGCAGTTCGCTGTCGACGCCGAAGCAATCGAAAACACGTTCCATGAAATCCGCCAGCGTGGTCGTGGCGTCGTGCTCGAGTGCGCGCTGTTTGATGGTTGCGGCGACATGCGAGCGGCACGAATTGTATTCCAGTAGGCGGTCACGACCCTGGTGCAGATCCGCGGTCATTTCGGTATAGCGGCTGAAGCTATCGCTGATCAACTGCTCGAGCACACAGCTGTCACCCGCCTGCCGTAGCGTGGATTGCAATCGGTCCTGGACTTCGACAAAAACCGAGTGGCCTGCCGGACAGGTATGCTCGAACGCCGACAAGCCTTCATGATACCAGCGAAACATGACGTGCTGGGCGCTGCCCTCGAGGTAGGGGATATGCAGGTTGATGGTTTCGTTCTGGCCGATGCGGTCGAGACGCCCAATGCGTTGTTCCAGCAGATCGGGATTCAGCGGTAGATCGAATAGCACCAGATGGTGGGCAAACTGGAAGTTACGACCTTCGCTGCCGATCTCGGAACAGACCAGCACCTGGGCTCCGGTTGCCACATCGGCAAAGAACGCCGCCGCGCGGTCGCGTTCGACGATGCTCAGGCCTTCGTGGAATACGGCTGTGTGAATACCGCTGCGGTTTTTCAAAAACCAGGCGATATCCAACGCGGTTTCCGCACTGGCCGCGATCACCAGCACTTTCTGTGGATACAAGGTTTCGAGCGTGCTTTGCAGCCATGGTAGTCTAGGATCGAACCCGGTCCAGCGCTGACCACTGGCAATCGACTCGTGTAACAGCTCGGGTGCAAGTAGCAGCGATACGTGCACATCGCTGCACGTTTTCAGTATCTGCGCGTAACTTTCGGGCATCGGCAGCGCGTAATTGAATACCTTGCGTGCGGGAAAGCCTTTGACCGCTGCACGCGTGTTACGGAACAGAACGCGGCCAGTGCCGTGGCGGTCAAGTAGATGTTCGACCAGTTCCAGGCGTGCTTTACTGATCTCCTGTGTCAGGCCATTACGCTCGAAACCGATTGCGCTATCGTGATCATCGTTGACACCGTCGTCATCTCCGCGTTTGTCTGCGTTATCCGCGTGTGCCCCGGCGTTATCCTTGCTTTCGCTTTCGTCATCCCTGCTTTCTATTTCGTCATCCCTGCGAAAGCAGGGATCCAGTGTCTTCTGTTCAGCGCCCAACTGCTCCAGTAGCACCTGGTTGTCACCCTCGACAATCGTCTGTTGCAGCAAAGCCAAGTCAGCCTCGGTCAAGCTGCGGTTTTCCAGCAGATCCTCGACGACCTGGGCGATTGGTGCGTAATTTTGCTCTTCTTCGATAAACTCGTCGTAGTCGGGGAAGCGTTGGGGATCGAGCAGGCGCAAACGCGCGAAGTGGCTTTCCTTGCCGAGCTGTTCGGGCGTCGCGGTTAGCAACAGCACCCCGCGGGTCTGCGCGGCCAGCTGTTCGACCATGCGGTACTCGTCACTGGCGTGTTGCGGAGACCATAACAGGTGATGGGCCTCGTCGACGACGAGCAAGTCCCATTCCGCTTGCATACAATGTTGAAAATGTTGCGGTTTCGCAGTCAGGAATTCGGTGCTGCACAGCACCAGCTGCTCACTCATGAACGGGTTGTCCGTGATCGATGTCTGCGTCACTTCGTCAGAATCATCATCGTCCAGTCGAGCTTCATCGAAGATACGAAAATGTCGGTTGAAGCGTCGCAGCATCTCGACCAGCCACTGGTGTACCAATGTTTCTGGCACGACGATCAGTACGCGATGGGCCCGCTCGGTCAGCAACTGGTGGTGCAAGATCAAACCGGCTTCGATGGTTTTGCCCAGACCTACCTCATCGGCGAGCAAAACGCGCGGTGCGTAGCGGTTGGCGACTTCATGAGCGATATACAACTGGTGTGGAATCAGGCTGGTGCGGCTGCCAACCAGACCATATAAATCCGAATGCCCCAGGCGGTTGAGCGCCTGCAGTGTTTGATAACGCAACTCGAACCAGGCGTGCTTGTCTATCTGGCCATTGAACAAGCGTTCGGAGGGACGGTTCAACTGCAGAAAATTGTCCAGCAGTGCTTCCGGCACCTCATGCGCGTTGCCGGCAGCATCCGCTCCGCAGTAAGTCAGCAGGCCGTGTTGTTCGTCAACGTGCTCGATCGTTAGCGCGACGCCGTCTTGCGTCTGGATAGTATCACCCACGGCGAATTCGACGCGGGTGAGAGGGGCGTTTTCTCTTGCGTAGGTACGGGTATCGCCGCTGGCGATATAAACGACGGTGACGGTACGCACGCCCACTTTGAGGATGGTCCCCAAGCCCATTTGTGATTCGGCGTCACTGATACAACGCTGGCCGGGAATAAAATCGAACACGTTAAACCTGGATTCCGCAGTTGAACACAGAATTAGCGCTGTTCCTCAAACGACAGGGCAAGGCGCGACTTGCAGCTAATGGCCGTAGTCCTTGGCAAAAGTTGCAACGCCGCCATGGCGCTAGAGAGGCGGCGATAAACTGTGTAGCGACTCACCCGTTGGGTGAACGTCAAATACTGCATAACTTATCGAATAACCATAGAGTTGACTAGAAGTAATAGCGATCAACTGCGGAATCTAGGATGACGACAAGTTCGAACACAAACGCAGGCCTCGGGTATAATGCCCAGCCTATGAAGTCACTACTACGTATCGCTACCCGCAAAAGTCCGCTGGCACTTTGGCAGGCCGAACACGTCAAAGCACGCCTGCAGCGGGCACACGACGGGCTCGAGGTCGAGCTGGTCACGATGTCCACGAAAGGCGACAAGATCCTGGATACGCCATTGGCAAAGATCGGCGGCAAGGGCCTGTTCGTCAAGGAGCTGGAGCAGGGAATGCTCGAAGGCCGTGCCGACATCGCCGCCCATTCGATCAAGGACGTGCCAATGGATTTCCCGGAAGGTCTGTATTTATCCACTGTCCTCGAACGTGAAGAGCCCTGTGATGCGTTCGTCTCCAACGAATATACGACACTGGATGAATTGGCCGAAGGCGCTGTCGTCGGTACCAGCAGCCTGAGGCGACGCTGCCAGCTGTTAACAAAGCGACCGGATCTCAAGATCGAAGATCTGCGCGGTAACGTCAACACACGCCTGTCGAAGCTGGATGATGGTCAATACGATGCGATCATTCTCGCTTGCGCCGGTCTGATTCGGCTGAACATGGAAGACCGCATCCGACAGAGAATCACACCGGAACAGATCCTGCCCGCAGTCGGCCAGGGCGCGATTGGCCTGGAAGCCCGCGAAGGCGATGAAGAGACACTGGCGCTGGTATCGGTACTGGATCATCAGACCACACGCCATCGGGTGCTGGCCGAACGCGCGCTCAATCACGGCCTCAACGGCGGCTGTCAGGTGCCGATTGCGAGCCATGCGACCGTCGACGGCGAAAACCTGCACCTGCGCGCACTGGTCGGCGAACCCGACGGCAGTACGATTGTTAGCGGTGATATACGTGGCAATAAGGCGGATGCTGAGAAACTCGGTAGTCAGCTGGCCAATGAACTGCTCGGCAAAGGCGCTGGAGAAATTTTGGACAAGTTGTACGCGAAGCAGAACGACACCTGATTGAGATTGCTGGGTGATTCACTGTCGATGGGTTCATGCCCCAAGAGACACAAAGAACAGGTATCACACGCAGGAGCGGCTTCGGCCGCGAACAGTCAAACTAACTATTGTCATCTCGAACGGACGTGAGAGATCTCCCGAATCGACGGAGATTTCTCTCTTCGGTCGAAATGACAGAATGCTTGTTCGCGGCTGAAGCCTACGGGTAATCTGACGAAACGTAGAAGGGTGCGCCGTGCGCACCAAAAGCCCATTTGTAGAATTTGTAAATGACTGGACAACAGAAACGCTGGCTCAAAGAACCCCTGCTCCATTTTGTGTTAATCGGTGCCGCGCTGTTCGCACTGTTCTACCAGATTGCCGATCCGGCAATCGTTTCGGATAGCCGTATTATCATATCCGAGCCCGACATCGATCGCATGATCACGCTGTTCGAGCGCAAACTGCAGCGTCTGCCAACGCAACAGGAGCTGAACGGTCTGATCGAAGCACAGATCCGCGAGGAAATACTCTACCGCGAAGCCCTGGCGATGGGCCTGGATCAAGACGATACCATCGTGCGCCGCCGCATGGCGCAGAAAGTCGAGTTTATGTTCAATGATCTGGCTGATGCGGCGGAGCCGACCGATGACGAGCTGCAAGCTTTCCTGGACGCCAATTCCGACGGGTTCATCGAGCCTGCCCGGACTTCATTCGTGCATGTTTATCTGAATGCAGACAAGCGCGGTGACAGCATAGAAGCCGAGGCGCAAAGACTTCTGCAGACACTCGATTCAAATCTGGATCAAACCGATTCCGCAACCACCGGCGACCCGTTCATGTTTGGCTATGGCTTCGAAAATCAGAGCGAGCATCAGGTGTCACGCATGTTTGGCCGCGATTTTGCGAAAGCATTGGCCACACTTGCAGCGGATAGTTGGCAAGGTCCGGTGGCTTCGGGCTATGGCTTGCACTTGGTCTACATTAAGGATCGCAGTGATGCCTGGTTGCCGCCGCTGGCCGAGATCCGCGAATCAGTGCTGTATGAACTGCTGGCTGAGCGCCGGCAACAGGCCAATCAGGCCTTTTATCGAGCCTTACGCGAGCGTTATGACGTGATCATCGAGCAGCCATCACAACACCAGAGTATGGCCGTCACGGATACCACTGAATGAAACGCTGGGCGTTCTTTATCGGGTTGTTCGGTCTATTCACAGCACAGCTTCAGGCGCACGAGATGCGCCCGGGCTACCTGGAAATCAAGGAAGTCACACCGGCCACGTACAGCGTGTTATGGAAAGTCCCGATGCGTGGCAACCTGCGCCTACAGCTCGATCCCGAGTTCCCGGACAGCTGCAGCGAAGCTGTCCCACCGGTCGCGCTCAGCGCAGGCGGTGCTCAGATCAAGACCTGGACGTTACGCTGCAATGACGGTCTGGCTGATCAAAGCATTACGATTGCCGGCTTGGAAAATACCCTGACCGATGTACTCGCGCGCGTGCAACACCTGGATGGTGCAACACAAACCGCACGCATCACACCCGGTGAATCCTCGTTCACCATCACCGCTTCACCGAGCAAACTGGCGCTGAGCGCGACCTATCTGTGGCTGGGCATCGAGCATATCCTGCTCGGCATCGACCATCTACTGTTCGTGTTCGCGCTACTGCTGATCGTCAACGGTATACGACGGCTGATATGGACCATCACCGCGTTTACCGTCGCCCACAGCATCACATTGGCCGGCGCGACGCTGGGTTATGTCCATGTGCCACAGCAACCAGTCGAGGCGATTATCGCATTGAGCATCCTGTTTCTGGCCACCGAGATCGTACACAGCCGGCGCGGCCGACCAGGCTATGCGGAACGCTGGCCCTGGCTCGTCGCTTTTATCTTCGGCCTGCTGCACGGCTTCGGCTTTGCCGGTGCGCTAGCCGACGTCGGGCTGCCAGAGCACGCCATTCCATTCGCATTGGTTTTCTTCAATATCGGCGTCGAACTGGGTCAGCTGGCCTTTGTCGCGGTAGTGTTGGCATCAGCGTGGTTATTGCACAAATACAAAGCTTTTCCACTGCGGTCGACCGAGATCGTCACCACCTATATCATCGGCGGTGTAGCCGCGTACTGGACCATCGAGCGCGTAGCGGGATTCTGGACATAGGGTTAGCGTAAGGTGTTCGCTTGATTCTTATTAAAAATCGATTTCGCATTCAGATCACAGATATCGATTAGTTTGGCAGGCGATGTGACCCGATGCTGCTGCTAACTGATGATAGCGACACCTGATAGATATTGGTGAAACCTGACCACGACCGCAGAAACCGCCAGGCCGATAATTACAATCATGATCTCGCGTCCCCAAGCACCGGATATCTCTGGCTTAATCCAGGCGCCATCCCGACGATTGATCATCAACATGGATACCACCGTCCACAAAGCCAAGGCGCCGAATACCGCCACGGAACGGCTATCACCATTCAGCAGGAGATGTGCGATGGCCCACAACAGCACACCGGTCAGTTGAGGATGACGGAGGACTCGTTTGATGCGCGTCGGAAAGCTGGCAGCCACCATCAGTATAAAGCCAATGACGACCAGCAGCATCGCCGGATGACGCAATGCGGCTAGCGGGGTATAGACATGATCCGGCACGGTGTTGCGCCAACCGAATACAATCAGCAACAGACCTGCGATTAACAACAAAGAGAAAACGGCTTGGTAGGGACCGTTACCCAGCCGCGTCATTAGCTGCCGCCGACTAGCAGGTGCAACTGCTGGAAAAAGGTGGACCGCAATCCAGATCGATAAACCTGATATCAACATCGCCATTGTGTGGAACTCATATGACCGTGGAATTGGACTTTGATTGTGTCATAAATCAACCATCCGTGAAACAAACAACGATAGCCATCGCCTGGCGCACTGGATGTCATGAATTGGTTATGAATCGTTGCGAGAGACACAGAATTTCGGCCAACAACATACCGGAATGACGAAATAGTGTTGCAGCGTTGACTCCCGGCGATTTTTTCGAACAAAGGGCCCGAACCAAATCCACCACCATCTTCTCGTTCTTGATCGCTGCCAGGGCGACTTTCGCCTTGAATTCTGGTAAATGATTGCGTCTTTTACATTTCGTATCTTTCTCCTAAGGTTGTTTAAAATACCTCAGGATCTACACTTATGCTACTGTCCCATTTTTAGGTTCCACTGCTGATGCTTGCCAGGCTAGTCATAATCATTGCCACATTTCTCTATCTCGGAGTGGCCTTGGGTTCACCCAAGCAGAATGACATCATCCTATCGTTAGAAACACTGGATAGCCTTGCAGCGAAGCGGACACTAAGCATACAGAACACAATCGCAGATCTGGTTGAAGGACTAAGCGATGGATCACAGCTCGGCTTGATAGCATTCAATTACAAGGCCCACCTGCTGCATCCTCTTACCGAAATACCGGCTGACAACCAGCCAAAGCTCGCAGCAACCGTGGATAAGCTACCACAGCGCGGTTCGCTGATTGACACAGCCTCCGTTTTAGAACAAGCAATCTATGAGCTGAGAACCAATGGACGGCCTGGAGCAGAATCTCCAGCCTCGAACACAATCTCACCAGAATCGAACGCTGCAGTCTGGTTTAGGAAACAACCTGTCAGTGAGATTATGACTCATCCCTTATTTGCGATAAGTATCACCTCTCTAATGCTGATTGCGCTGATAAGCGTACTCATGCTGCGTCGCAAGCAGGGCAACAAAGCAGAAACAAACCATTCAAACACGACCCCTGATGCATCCCACGCCGTACTGCGGGATTCCAGTCGGTTCACAGGCATGACGGATTATGATATCACCGGCAAGCGTACATTGATCGGACGCCTACCTCGTGAAATCACTACAAATAGTTGCAGCATTGTCATAAACCATCCGTCAATAGGTCGAAATCACGCGACCATTAAATATCGGAATAACGGCTATTGGGTTTACGACTCGGGAACAGTAAATGGAACCTACATCAATGGCGAACGTTTGCATGATACGATTCAGCTGCAAAACGGCGACAAGATACGTTTCGGTAGATTCGAGTTCGATGCCAAACTACCCAGTGCTATCGATTTGGAAAACGGGAGCAAAAATGGCTACACGCCAACGAAAACTGCGCCGCTGAGTCATACCTCGACAAGCGAGATGCCAACCGAGGACGAGCGTACCGTAATACGCTCAAGGAACCATTAGCAGTCCTTTTGATGAACGGTATCTACACGTAAATTTATTCTATTGTGTTTTACTTGAGCGTTGCACATAGCGGCAACTGCCGTTTCTAGCCAGGAAAACACCGAGACTTTCTATATCAGCGACTTCGAGATTCCAGAGGCACTGACAGTTGGGACCTGCAAGACTTTGAGGACCTGCAGCAGGAGACTCACTCCCATTGAGGCCAGGTTCACCCACCAAGGACTGCCCGCCGCTAAAAACCTTCATTCAGCGGCAAGCGCCCCTACCCGATAGATAGATTTTCACGCTATAGGCCACCAACCTAAAATCCGCTTTGGACACAGCAAGCACTACCTCACATCGATCGTTATCTTCTTGGAGTAGATTGGTGGATCGTGGGGTATGTGGTTGTGATCACCCATGAGGAGCTGCAAAGTATGTTTGCCAGCCGGCAGCTCTATCATCGTTTCTGTTTGACCGGATCCAAAGTGCAGGAAATTACGGTCTGATGGAATCTCTTGATCGAACGGCGGAAGATCTCTATCTATAACCAGGTGATGATGACCTGTGAACGGAGCATCAACATCCTTAGGCGCTACACCCATGTGCCTTAAGCCAAACCAGACCCTGAATGGACGGTTTGCGGGTATGACCTCACCATCATTAGGCCAGCCAATATAGAGATAGGCATCCTTTGGAGCGGGTGTTCGCTCCGCGGCGGTAACTTGCCAGATTATTGATAATCCAATTAGGGTAGCAATCGTGGAAATAAATAACTTACGCATTGGGGACATCCTCCCTTGGTGCCGGTGCCATTTCTGAATTCTCAATCCAGAAACACAATGATATTTCTAGTGCTTGTTCCAGTTGTGACCCTATCAGTAGGGCGGAACTGTGATCGTGATCTTTTTCGAGTAAAGCGGTGGATCGTGTGGTACATGGTCGTGGTCACCCATCAACAATTGGAGTGTGTGTTTTCCTGGTGACAAACCCTCGAGACGCGCTTCAGTCTGACCACCGCCAAAGTGGAGATAATTTCGATCTGATGGAATGGCCTCATCCATGGGTGGCAGTTCTGCATCGACGATAAGATGGTGGTGCCCGACGTGTGGTTTATCAGCGCCCTTAGGCGCGACACCCGCACCGCGCAGCCCCATGCGTACCCAGAGTTTCCCACCGTGGATAACCGCTCCATCCGCTGGCCAGACAATATAGACTTGGGCATCCTTTGGTGCGGGGGTTCTTTCCGCATGAGCTGTATTGATGGCAAAGACACAAACCACCATGAGTAACACGATTATTTTGTTCATTTCCGATTTATCTCCTCTGAAAATATCCAAGGCCATCAGTTAACGACTTGTGTTAACCGCCTTGATTGTGGTTTGAATGCGCTAGATGTTTCCCATTGGTACGCACTCGCCTTTGCTGCCACTCAATTTCATTGCTCAGAAGGCTGAATTTAAAGTATATACCTGGCCTGGTCCTCAGTGAAAGCCATACAACAACTTCATTTTCATTATTGATTTCAGAATTTACCTGACACAGCCAGATTCACGCAATCCTGGCGTCCTCGCATTCCAGGTCAGTACCAATCATAAGTTCAAAGGGTTGCGCGCCCTTTCACACTGGTCTAGCCTAGTCAGCATTACCATCGAATAAGCAGGTCCGAGAACGCATTGAGTGATCACCAGTTTTGGGTGAAAATGTGATAAATGTTACCATTTACCTATGAAAAGTCTCAAAATGTCGCAGATTTTGCATAATTCGCAGCAACTTCTGGGGCCCCGTATGAGAGTTCAGAAATAATCATGAACACTCACATTATTTACAACTTACAACCAAGGAATAGAGTTATGATCCGATATTTCTATGCGCTTCTGGTATCAGGATTAGTATCTGGGTTAGGCGTTGCGTGGGCCACACCGGCTATTGATGGGGACTTCGCAGCGCAGCCAGAGACATCATTCATGCCTAAAGACGATACTGGCTGGACCCAAATCGCCGGCATTCTCCCCACGGATAGTGAGGAAGTATATGAGTTAGAATTTTGGAATTCGATCAAAGACAGCAAGCATGCATCAGACTATGAGGCCTATCTCAAGGCCTACCCAAATGGCCGATTTGCCCCATTGGCCAGGGCTCGCGCAGAGCGCTATAAAAAAACCTCAGAGCCGGCCCAGCCTCGGCAACAGGCTCAGCCAGTACCACCACCGGCGCTAAAAATCGAAGAAATGGACGATCGATACGAGGCCCGTAAGACTGCCAATGTACGAGAAAAACCTTCCTCAAGCGCACGCAAGATAGGGGAACTGGCCAGCAAGGCCAGCGTACAGGTAACAGGCCGCGTACTAAATAGGGAATGGTACCGGGTCAAATTGCCTGGAGGCGAAACAGGCTACGTCTATGCACCGCTACTCGGTAAATCTTCGCCAAAGCCAAAAACAGCGACCAAACCGCAACCAATCGCCACACCGGCAGCTACACCCACTCCTGCATCTGAGAAAGCGACGCGAGGTAAGACGTTCAAGGATTGCCCAACCTGCCCCGAGATGGTTTCCATTTCTCCAGGTCAATTCGTGATGGGGAGTGCCAAGGGGGATCCTAGCGAACGACCAGCACACCGAGTTGCCCTCTCAAGCCCATTCGCAATCGGAAAATTCGAAGTCACCGTTGCGCAATGGAAAGAATGCGTCAAAGCAGATGGTTGCAGTAATTTTCCCGCCAAAGCCGATACTTCCGACAATGCCCCTATCCGCGACGTGAGCTGGGACGATGCCCAGGAGTATGTAAAATGGCTAAGCCGTACCAGCGGACAAAAGTACAGGCTTCCAACGGAGGCAGAATGGGAATATGCCGCGCGGGGTGGCACCACATCGACATACTGGTGGGGCGACAAGATTGTCGCTGGTAAAGCCAACTGCAAGGATTGTGGCAATAACGCCTGGGATTCCGCCAAGCCTGCTGATGTAGGCACTTTAGACGCCAACCCATACGGCATTTACGACATGAATGGCAACGTATGGGAGTGGGTCAGTGACTGTTGGCACAAAAACTATAAGGGCGCTCCCGCAAACGGGATCACCTGGGAGCGGGATAATTGCCGCGCACGGGTGATACGGGGAGGTTCATGGCGTAATGACAAGTCATATGTTCATTCAGCCAGTCGATTTAAATACGATGCCTACGTGCGCTACATTCTGAACGGTTTCCGGGTTGCCAGGTCGATGCAGTGATCACAAGACCAGCCGGGTCAGCGCTTCTCACGGGTATTTATCAACAAGAAGTCTGAAGTGATGCTATCTCTCTTGGCTTCGTCATCAATACGACTCAGTCGATCCTTTAAGGCAACTAGATATTCAGAAGCGGTCTCGTATTCTTTGCGCAGGCTGGGAAATAAAGATTCCGGAGTCGTCAGTAGGACCACCAGTTCTTTCCCGTACGGTTCAGAGACGACCCATTGATCGAGATCGCCCAGTAGCGCCGTGTAGTTTGCCGGTGCCTGGTTGGCCTTAGCGCGCTTACTTGGCAGCATATGCACCACATTGCCATCAAGCGCGTAATAATCGACATTGATGTGTGACGAAAAAGAGGGCGTTGTCACCTTTACGATCAGCGATTCCCCAGCAGCGAACTCACTCGTCTGCTTCAATGGTTCGATCGATGTCCCGAGTGCTTTATCCCTATTCGAAACCCAGTAGGGTCGATAGAGATCAACCACATCACACATCATATCGGTTAGCGCGGTTATTTCGGTATTTACCGCAGTCACACCAGGTATCCTGGACAGTTTCCCGGTGAGCGCCTTGATACTGACTGACTTGTTCAAAAAGCCATAGACATTGACAATGCCACCCTCGAGCCTGGCGGTTAGCGCTGAACAGGGATAAGCCTCCAGAACAGACATGACCGGCGCAAGGGCAGGTTTCGGTGATGACACCGGTTCAGGGACTTCGTTGACATCCACCAATAGACTGGAAAAACTTACCCGATCGACTTCTGTCCCATCTGTCTCATTTGCTCCAGGAGTCGGGGGATTCAACGACTCTGCAGGCAGAGCTGCTTCAGCCGATGGCAGTTCTACACTTGGTTCGGGATCAGAAATATTGCTGGAGTTCTCTAGCGTCGTATTGTTTCGATCAGCATTCATGGCGACAAAAGGGAATGACAGCTCTGAAATATCCAAATATCCAACCGCAATGAAACCAGCGAGCAAGGCGGTAACAACCACACTCGCGACCAGCGCTATCCTGGGTTTCTTTGAGCAGTCCGGGCGTATGTTATTACGGAACCTATCCACCGAAGGCGTGCGTTTGTCACGCTCAAACTCAAGCGCTGCCCGTAACGCCTTCCATTGTTTACGTGTTAGAACCTTCTTCCATTCAGGGGCTAGGCCGCCATCTCTGGCCTCAATGGCCTGGCGCCGGCCAAATGGATGCCGACCGGTAAACATCTCATAACAAATACAGGCCAGCGCGTACACATCGTCCCTTGGATCAGGCTCACCATGCTCGAGCATTTCCGGACTCGCATAGGTGGGTGTCAGGGCGCCGAGTGAACCAGGATCAAAACGCGTGGCCTCCATATCTCCTTCTCCCGGCAACTGGAAGGCCCGGGCTATGCCAAAATCTATGACCTTGATCTGGCCATCATCTGTAAGAATGACATTGGCCGGCTTGAAGTCCGCATGTACTATCCCGTTCTCGTGGGCGAACGACAGGGCATTCGCCATACCTTCTACGATCGGCATTGCCTCGTCGCATGACATGCCTTTGAAGTCAGGACGCCTGAGTATCTGTGCCAGTGAGTGGCCGGACAGATATTCCATCGTCATAAATACGGTGGTCCCATCCCGGTCGAAATCATAGGCACGAACAATATTTGGATGCGCCAAGCGTTGACATTTCTTTGCTTCACGTTGCAGGGCTATCAATGAATCGGGATGCGCACTGAATTCCACATTTAATATTTTTACAGCGACATAGGGATGACGGTCATTGGCCTCCAGCTTTCGCCGATCGAGCGCCCGGTAAACAGTACTCATGCCTCCTGAGCCGACACGTTCCTCGAGTATAAAGCGGTCGTTGAGAGTATCCCCAATGCCTTTAATCGATCGATTGGGAGCCTCCTCCGTGGTAACGGAAGGATTGGAACTACCGGCCTTGCTATCGCTGATTTCTGGGGTGTCTTTCGACTTGAATAAACTGGTGGCTAATTGGGTACGATTCGGGTCGTCATCCATACCTGGGTACAGGTTTCCTTCCATGTCGGCTGTTTTTGCCATTTTTTCCATTTTCTTATCCGCCGCTTCCACGATTCGTTGCCTTACCGCATCAAAGATTTCCTGCGGTAGTGATAGTCGTCCTTGCTCGCTCTCGAGCGTGCTCAGAAGCCAGGTTTCGTCAACACTCTCACTCGAGAGTCGTTGTTCAATCTCAGTAAACAATGCGTCACGAGAAATAGCACCAGACTGAAATGATCTCAGTGTTTGCGCAAAACTTGTTTGATTTACGGGCAGCACCATGTTTGTAAATCCAGTGGGGATAACCGCTCCTTCTGCGCGCAAATTCTGTCATCTGCCGCACCCAGGTTATTCTGCAAAATTTGGTAATTCACTGCTGTGTCATCCGATGCCGGCTCACTGAAACCCGTAATCTCCTCGAATCTGACGAGAGCAACAGTCACATTATCCCGACCACCATGCTCCAAACTGAGATCAATGAGCTCCCGGGTTGCATCATTGCAATCATAGCTTTCTAGAATCGCTGTGATTTCAGGCTCGGAGAGCTCTTTGTTCAATCCATCACTACACAACAGAATCGCATCACCATCGCGCAATTCGGAACTGCGCTCATCAAGCACGAGCTCATGGTTTGCCCCTACAGCCCTTGTAATGTGATTTGCG
>JABDQW010000081.1 GCA_013042055.1 Gammaproteobacteria bacterium
GGTATGGGCTGGGCGACCATGAAATACAAGATCGGCCGGCTCCCGGATGTGCCGCTGGATGGCTTGAGCTTCGCCAATTATCACAAGTCGATGAGAGAAAGGATTCTAATGAGCAGGGGCTTCTATGACCCCTCAGGTACCCGTGGCAACGCCAACTTCCTCTACGATGAAGATGGTGATATCAAGCGGTTCGTCGAGGACATGTCGCTGCATGAATTCATCGATTTTCTGTTCATGAATGCATTGCAACGAAGAGCGGACGACGGCGAGAAGACTGATCTGATCGTTGTTTATGAAACCGGTGTTAACACGTCTGGCGATCCTGTAAATCTTCTTACCACAGATAACGATGGCGTTACTATCGTCCGTAACGGAAGACATGATGACATTGCACAAGTCACTTTTGATTACATATCAAGGCTGCCTGAGTTTTATTACTTCAGGTCAGTCAACTAGGAGGGCGCCCAGATGAAACGCAGAAACTTTATTAAATCCGTGGGCGCAGTCGGTGCATCTGCCCTGTTACCATCTACCTGGCCGACGGCCTATAACATGGAGTCCATGTATAAGGCAGCTAATGCAGCGGTCGATTACAACGGTGCGCAGATCGCGGCGCCTGCGATAATGCCGCAGGTCATCAACATCTTCCTCTATGGTGGACCATCGGAACTGTCGGGCAACCTGAGCAATATCGCCGATATCGATCTAAATTCGCAAAACTCTTATGCAGCAGCGTTTGGTGATCGAATATTGACATTTGATGACGATGGCACCGGAGATAACGGGTTCATCACGCCGAACGGTTTCTGGCGTGGTGCTGGTGGACTGGATATGCAGTTCATGGTCGATCAGAGTTATATGTCGGTATACCGTACGCTTATGAAACGCAAGGATGGTACACGCTCTCATCGTGAAAGCATTCTGATGAGTTTGAAGGGCTCGCTCGATATCGAGAACAGCGCCGGCGTGGGTACACGCATTGCGGCGACCTTGTATCAGAACCGTGCGAGTTTTGAAGGAACAACCACCTTCGCCGATGGCACGGGAGTCGATATGGACAACATGATACTGCCTTTCGTGTCATTCGAGGGCGACACCCGAGCATTCGCGCCTGATCCGGATTTTGCCGTACCATTGCTACTCAGAGGGACAACACTGAGTGAAGA
The DNA here is from genome assembly GCA_013042055.1 of Gammaproteobacteria bacterium. Classification (GTDB taxonomy): domain Bacteria; phylum Pseudomonadota; class Gammaproteobacteria; order SZUA-229; family SZUA-229; genus JABDQW01. The sequence goes on from JABDQW010000081.1 coordinate 1,167, forward strand.
CCTGGAAGATCCCTATACTCGGCAAAACAATGAGAATGCAGAGGCCCTGGATGCAATCGTCAACAAGAAGCTGGTGGATCCGGCGTACGCGGCACGTTATGCCAAGGTGATTTCTTCGAACGATCTGCGTCAATATCTGGCACAGCGCATCGGTAACCTTCAGGATGCATCGTTGGCTAACCTGCCAACGATATCCGACCCGCTTGACCAGGCGGCTCTGGGGCTGGCCGATGCTGTGACGCCAATGAGCTATCCCGATAACAACCGCTATTCTGCACGTATCCAGGCTGCGGTGACACTGGCTGTCGAGAATCCAGGTTCGATGTATATCACCGTTGGTGGTGGCCTGGGCGGTTGGGACGACCACAATAACGGTATCGATAATTATCCGAATCGTATGAATCAATTGTTTGATGCTTTGAAAGCGGCTGCATTGCACATTAAATACTCTACTGGTACTACGCCTGGAGGCCTCGCTCGAACAACCGATAATATCGTCATAAACGTATTTGGCGATTTTGGGCGTCGTGTGAATCTGAATAATTCGGAGGGTTGGGACCACGGCAACAATCAAAACCTGTGGACCATCGGCGGCGCTGGATTGGTCAGTGCGGCCAACGCTGGTGCGCCGAGACAGCTGGGTAAGGTGGTTGGCCGTACCTTGCGTGTCGGAACCCCGGGTACCAATAATCAGGTTACCGAGCCGGAGCCCGGCAGTTATGAGGCTGAGCCGATGTCGATCGCATCGACGGTGTACTCTTACTTTGGTGTGCAGAATCCGCAGATTATCACAGCGGATGCTGAGCGTAACCCGGACGGTGATCCTGCTATCGATGAAACAGTGCCGGGTGAACCGCGTCTGTTTTAGTTCGTACGTAAGCGCTACCCATGATGTGACTACACATCATGGGTAGACTTTGCCTAAATTGAATACGAAATGGTTGCTAACAACAATAAATATACTACTGTTATTCGTATGAGCAGACTATTCATAATCGCACTTTTAGTATGTCTTAGCGGTTGCGGAACGATTCGCAATATAACTGTCAAGGAAGATGTCAAACCCTGGCAGAAAGACATACTTGCCCAGAGAAGTATGCAGTTTCCCCAGGATAAGATGCAGGCCTACGCGGACGAACACATCTTCTTCAGTAAGGAAGCCTCCACTGGTGGTAGTGGCGTCGGCGGTGGCGGTTGCGGTTGTAACTGACATTTCCAGCAACGCTTACAAATCCTAAATACAAAAAAATAAAAATTCGGGTTAACAATTCTCATTTGGGGTTTGTATGAAATCCATACGGAATAAACTCAGCCTGGCAACATGCTCGTTGCTGTCTGCGGGTAACGCTGCCGCAGAGGCCATTGAAAACGCGTGGGAAGTCGACGGATCGTATTTGCACTACAGTGAAGACGAACGTGTGACGGTCAATAAACTCATCGGTAGTGCGAAAGGTTTCGTATCGAACAAGGATACGGCAACAATTCAGGTCGTGTTCGATTCCATGTCCGGAGCGACACCGACCGGTGCGGTCAAGAACGCCAATCCGCTTACCTCCACCGGTGCGTCCGGTGGTACCGGGCCAACCGGTGGTGGCACTGCAGCTCCGTTGGCCGAGTTCGATGACACGCGCGTAGCAGTCGCTCTGGACTGGCAGCACGAGCATAACCGCACATTCAATATGAACTACAACGGTGCCTTTTCCGTTGAGAATGACTGGCGTTCGCTCAGTGCCGCAGTAACCGCCAATAAGGAGACTAAAAGCCGATCTACCAAGTTTACCGTCGGTGCGGCCGTCACCTATGACGAAATATGGCGTAAAGGCAGTACCACGACACCTGAGCCCCTGAGTCGCGTGGCAGACAACCTGTTTCGAGGTACGGGCGAGCGTACCTCCACGGACCTGATTGCAGGGATTGCGACGGTGATCAACCGACGCACGGTGGCTCAGTTCAATCTTGCCTATGGACTGGCCAATGGTTACATGACGGATCCCTACAAGATCTTCAGTATCGTTGATGAGAACGGTATCGAGTGGGATCAGTACTATGAAGGCCGGCCTGATTCCAGGATGCGTTATTCAATAACAGCGAAACTGAACCATCAGACATTCCCAGGCAATAATAATATTCATCTGGCTTACCGGTATTACGGTGACGACTGGGATGTTAAATCGCATACGCTGGACTATAAACACAGGTTCAATTTTGCCAACAGCCATTATCTGGAGCCGCGGCTACGATACTATGCGCAGACCAAGGCCGAGTTCTATCAAAACTCGTTCGTGGCGCCGAACAATCCGAACCTGCCGCTGAACCTGCCACAGTACCTCAGCGCAGACTACCGTCTCGATGATATGAACAGCGTCACCGGTGGTTTCACGTACGGTATACCGTTCCGCAATGATGCAGACCTGCGCACGCGACTGGAATACATGTCCCAGAAGTTTGACAATTCGGAATTCGATACTAACAAGGCGTTGATTTTCCAGATCAGTTACGGCAAGCGTTTTTAGTCGACGACTGATGACCGCTCAATTGTGTGCAAGGCGCACGCTACGTCACTGCGTAGCAGCGCCTTCAGCCACGAAGGTTTTCGCGAGCTCGACAGACATTCGCGGCTGAAGTCGCTCCTACCGTTGTCGAGACAACAAAACCAGGACTAACCCGGATGTTGCATGCGGTTACGTCAATCAACAGCAGCCCACAGATACCAACTCGAGACGCTACGATAGGGGCGCCATCTGTCGGCGATGGCGTGATAATCCTGTCGTTTTGGATTCGGCGGCAGTTGATAGTGGTGTTCGATGGATTTGCGCAGAGCCAGATCACCGAGCGGAAGCACGTCCAGTCGACCGAGAGAAAACATCAGGAACATATCGACGGTCCACGGACCGATACCCGGTAGCGCGGACAAGGTCTCAAAAATAGGTTGATTCTCCATACTCGATAGCTGTTCCAAATTCAGTTTGCCGCTGTCGATGGCGTCGCAGAGAGCGTACAGGTAGCGGATCTTTTGTTTCGATAGGCCGCAATCAGCCAGCTGTTGATGGTCAACTTCGCGCAGGCTATCGAGTTCAAACGTGTCCGATGCCATCAACATGCATAACTTGTTCTCGATACTGCGTGCAGAGGCTACCGATAGCTGTTGATTGATGATGGCCCAAGTCAGCACGTGAAAGTGTGGTTTGTGAATCAAGCTGTTTGCTGCGTATAGTTTGCAGGGGCCGTATTGCTCGATCAGTGCGGCAATCACCGGATCTGACATTTGCAGGGCCATTTCTGCTGTACGAAGTGCTGTTTGCATCTATAGTTAGATCGTATAAAAGGTTAATATTCAAGTAATTGGCATTTCGCCGTAAAATTATAGCCAAATACGATGACACCGGTACTAATAGATCAAAATAGTTTGTTAAAAGCGGGCATAACGACCATTCTGGTTGTGGCGGGCGTATTCGTCAGTGGTTACACTATCGGGTACCGCAGTGCGGAATCGGGAAAAGGTGTCGATCTGAACAAAACCATGGTGCTAGCACTACCCAAACCGGCGCATGCCGATTTATCCGCGTTTGAGCCGCTCACTCCCCAGGTAGCGATACCCGGTGCTGAGATCGACGTCGATCGTCCGGAACTCGCTATCGATTCGATCGAACAATCACCGGCCATTGCCGTGAACCAGGCCGAACAGCAGTTCGCTGCAGTTATCGCAGAAACGACACACGCGATTGAAGTATCAGTGCTAACCGATGCGCCAGCTGATCAGGCGCTGCGCGGAGATAGCCAGCAGCATCGTAGACGACTCTCTGGTGCAATCACAGCCAGTGGATTCGAAGCCAGTCATGATACTAGTGAAGCCGGGCCGGGCGTTCTCCAAATGCAGCACGCCGACGCGACACCGGCTGCTGCCAAAAGCAGCGCAACGGGCACTGGGCTGAGGATCGTGGACACCGCCAGCGCTGATCAGGCGCGTTATACCATACAGGTTGGGGCATTTTCGAATACCGACAATGCTATCCGTAAAAAGACCGAGCTCGAATCACGACAGCTCAGTGCTTATATCAATGAATACAGAAACAAAAGCGATCAGGCCCGCTTCAATGTGCGGTTTGGCTATTTTAAGGACAAATCCAGCGCAACGGCGGCCCTGTCGCGTTTCGAGCAAGACATGTCCGGCAGTGGTTACGTCACTCGAATTCGTCGTCATTAATCCGACGGCAACGTGCGAGCTGTGAAGCAACGGATGCCGTCCTTCATCAAACTGCTGATGTTCGATCTCGACGATACGCTGTGGCCTTGTAAGCCTGCCATCATCGCAGCGGAAAATACCTTGTATGCCTGGATGCAGCAACGCGTACCGGAAATAACCCAGCGTCACGACAATGAGGCCTTGTTCGAGAAACGCCGCGATTTCATGCGCCAACGGCCGGATTTGGTACACGATATGTCGAAACTGCGCATCGAGTCGTTGAAAGTCTTGAGCGATGAAATAGGGCTGGATTATGATTGGATCGATGAGGCTTTCGATGTGTTCTTCCACGCCCGCCAACGGGTCGAGCTGTATGAAGACGTGGCACCGACGCTGGAAATTTTGAGCGCCGACTACCGCCTGGCCGCGGTGACCAACGGTAACGCGGATATCGCTTTAACCGGTGTCGACCAATGGTTCGAATTTGCGGTATCAGCGGCCGACGTTGGGCATCAGAAGCCGCACCCGCTGGTTTTCCAGACGGCCATGTCGAAAGCAGGGGTAGCTCCGGCAGAGACCGTGCATATCGGCGATGATGAGCAACGCGATATATTCGGGGCCGTTGAGGTGGGTGTGCGCACGATTTGGATCAATCGTAGCGATCGAGACTGGAATCACACCGAGTGTGAGGCTGATCACCATATTCGAAGCCTGAGCGAGCTACCAGAAATTCTGCGAAAGATGCAATATAATGCCACCTCTGAATGACTGGAATAAAGAATGATTTATAGAACCGACGATGTTCGAATTTCCGGTATGCACGAAGTCCAGCCGGCGGAAATTCTGCATAACCAATATCCGATGACTGAAGTGGCGTCGGAAACCGTATACAAAACGCGCAAAGCTGTCCACAAGATCCTGCACGGTGAGGATGACCGCCTCGTTGTCATCGTCGGCCCGTGTTCGGTACACGATCCGGCCGCTGCACGGGAGTATGCCAGTCGTCTGAAGCCGCTGATAACGAGTCTTAAGCACGAGCTCTGCATAGTCATGCGGGTGTATTTCGAAAAGCCGCGCACCACGGTCGGTTGGAAAGGCCTGATCAATGACCCTGATATGGACGAGAGTTTCCACATCAACAAGGGCCTGAGTTTGGCGCGCCATTTGTTGCTCGACCTGGCAGAGGAGGGAGTGCCGGCGGGTACGGAATTCCTTGACCTGATCAGCCCTCAATACATTGCCGATTTGGTCAGTTGGGGCGCGATCGGCGCCCGCACCGCGGAAAGCCAGGGACACCGTGAACTGGCCTCGGGCCTGTCTTGTCCGATCGGTTTCAAGAACAGTACCGATGGTGGCTTCAAGATCGCCATCGATGCGGTTAATGCTGCTTCTCGACCGCACGTGTTCATGTCGTTGACCAAGAAAGGACATTCGGCCATCTTTTCGACGACGGGTAATGAGGATTGCCATATCATATTACGCGGTGGCAACGACAAGCCGAACTACGACAGCGACAGCATCAGACAGGCGGCCGAACAATTGCAGCAAAACGGACTGCGACCTGAAGTGATGGTGGATTGCTCCCACGCTAACAGCTATAAGGATTACCGCCGCCAGGCAAATGTTTGCCGAGACATCGCCACGCAGCTGCGTGCCGGCGAATCCCGCATCATCGGTGTAATGATGGAAAGTAACCTGGTCGAAGGCAGGCAGGATGTCGTACCCGGGCAGAAGCTGACTTACGGACAAAGCATTACCGACGCCTGTATTGCCTGGGAGACGACCGAAATTCTACTGCCGGAACTGGCAGAGGCGGTCAAGCAACGCCGCAAACTGATCGCACAGAAAGAACCTGCCTGACCGTTGATGTGCTCGCTGATGGAACAGCGGTTTAGGAGCGCGAGAAACGCGGCGCTGTGCATGCACTCGCGTATCAATAAAAGGATTGCTTCGCAGTCGCTCGCAAACACCTAACTGCAGTAGTGTCATTGTTGTCTGTGTTACGTAATTCATTGATACATCACAATATTTGTCATTGGACACTACCACAACGCCGACAGATCATGATGAATATGCCCGCAAATAACGCAAAGCACGCAAACAAGACATACAAGAACACAGGCTCTTTTTGCGTTATTGGCGTTATTCGCGGATACGTAGTTTGTAATCTCTTATTGGATGTCGCATAGGTGAAAAAGATCGCCGTGCTGCCGCTCGCGATGACGCGGTTTCGCTCCTGTTGCTGGTTAAGTAATTGCCATTTGGGTCCGTTTGGTTTTGTCGCGAATCAGCTAACGCGGTCTTTATAGGTCCTGGCAACGTAGCTTTCGATCAAAGCCTCGAACTCGTCGGCGATATTGTTGCCTTTCAAAGTCACGGTTTTTCTGCCGTCTTCGTAGACAGGGGCAACAGGGCGTTCACCGGTCCCCGGTAGGCTGATGCCGATGTTGGCGAGCTTGCTCTCACCTGGTCCGTTGACCACGCAACCCATGACCGCGACATTCATGTTTTCAACACCCTCGTACTGCCGACGCCATTCCGGCATCTGCCGACGCAGATAATCCTGCACTTGAGAAGCCAATTCCTGGAAGAAGGTACTGGTCGTCCGACCGCACCCGGGGCAAGCCGTCACCTGAGGTACAAACGAACGTAGGCCCATGGTCTGGAGAATTTCCTGCGCAACTATCACTTCCCGGGTTCGTTGGCTACCCGGTTCGGGGGTCAATGATATGCGGATGGTGTCGCCGATACCATCATGGAGCAGAATTGCCAGCGCCGAGGTCGAAGCCACTATCGCTTTAGAACCGATACCGGCCTCGGTCAATCCCAGATGCAGCGCATAATCACTGCGCTCGGCGAGTGCACGGTATACCGTGATCAAATCCTGCACGACGCTCATCTTGCACGATAAAATAATTTTATTTCTGGCCAGGCCCAATGCTTCCGCTGAAGCCGCGCTCTCCAGTGCGGATCGAATCACTGTCTCCAGCATTACGTGGTGCGCATCATGGGGCTCGGCACGTTGCGCATTTTCGTCCATCAGTCGGGCGAGCAAGGCCTGATCGAGGCTGCCCCAGTTCACGCCGATGCGCACGGCCTTGTCGTATGTGCACGCCAGCTCGATCATTTTCGCAAACTGAGTATCGCGCTTGCTGCCACGTCCGACATTACCCGGATTGATCCGGTATTTGGCCAACGCCTGTGCGCAGTCAGGGTGGTCCGCCAGCAGTTTATGACCATTGAAATGAAAATCGCCGATCAGCGGTACCGTGCAGTTTTGCTGATCGAGGGCATCGCGTATTCTCGCGACACTGGCGGCGGCGGCATCGTTGTTGACCGTGATGCGCACCAGTTCAGAGCCAGCGTGCGCGAGCTGCAACACCTGTTGCGTCGTGGCCACGACATCGGCGGTGTCGGTGTTGGTCATTGACTGCACGGCAACCGCGTGGCGACCACCGACGATGATACCGTCAATGTCCACAGCGACGGACTTTCTTCGCGGTTTGTATGCGTCTGGAAATACCATGGATGTGCTCGCGTTTCTTGCAGCTGTAATTTTAGCATTCCTGCCGGTGGACAGATACAATGCAGTATTTGCAACATACGGGCTAGGGTGATGATGGCGTGAAATTGGGATTGGTGATTAATCCACTCGCTGGAATAGGCGGTGCAGTCGGGCTCAAGGGCAGTGATGGGCGTGACATCGTCGACCAGGCGTTGGCTAAAGGCGCACGTCCGCTGGCACAGCAGCGAACCCAGTCCGCCCTGTCGGCGATCACAGGCAGTGTGCCCGGACCGGTGTACACGGCTGCCGGTGCCATGGGCGAGGATGCACTCAACGGCGTTGGTATCGACGCCGTCGTGGTTTACCAGCCGAGTGAGGTGGTCACCAGTGCCGACGACACCATCAAAGCGGTAAAAGCCTGCTGCGAGCAGGGTATTGATCTGCTGGTGTTCGCCGGTGGTGACGGCACGGCTAGGGATATCCTCGATGCGCTCAGGCAGCAGGGTGTTGACAACAGCTTAACTGTGATTGGCGTCCCTGCGGGATGTAAGATTCATTCAGCCGTCTATGCCGTCAGCCCATCGCAGGCGGGTGAATTGCTTGCCGGCCTGATCGACGGGCAGTTGTATTCTGTTAAGTTAGCCGAAGTCATGGATCTGGATGAAGATGCCTTCAGGGCTGGGCAGGTCAAAGCCAGTTGCTACGGTTACATGCATGTACCGATCGATGAACAACGTATGCAGGCAATGAAGCAGGGGGGAGTTGATACCGAAGCACTGGTGCTGGAAGATATTGCCGCAGATTTTATCGATAACATGCAGGATGACGTGCTCTATCTGATGGGCTCGGGTACCACAATTGCGGTCATCATGGCGGCTCTCGGGCTAGACAACACTTTACTCGGTATCGATGCAGTGTATAACGGCGAACGGATTGCCGGTGATCTTGCCGAGCAAGAGATACTGATGCTGCTGGATAAGCCCCACTATGCTGACGCACGAATTGTCGTCACCGCAATCGGTGGGCAAGGCCATGTATTCGGACGCGGTAATCAGCAGCTCAGCCCGGCAGTGATCAGGTGCGTCGGCAGCAATAACATCATCATCGTGGCCACGCGCAACAAGCTGCGTTCTTTGCATGGCAGAGCGCTCAGGGTCGATACAGGTGATAGTGATTTAGATCTGGAATTGGCCGGCATGAAACAGATCATCACAGGCTATGAGCAGCGCACTTTGTATCGGATCGGATAAGCCCCTGATACCACACCGGTGCATGTCCGCAGAGCCATTAACGCAATTTGGATCGCGGCAGATGAAGGATCGTCAGTCGCGCCGCGATGCGTGTCAGGCTTTCCGACGTGTGGCAATGATCCTAGATTCCGCAGTTGACCGCTGTTACCACTACTCAACTCTATGATTTCTAGAAGAGTAGTACAGTATTTGGCATTCACCCAAGCGGTGAGTCGCTACCCAGTTTATCACTGCCCCTCAAGCGCCATGGCGGCGTTGCAACTTTTGCCAAGGACGACGGCCATTAGCTGCAAGTCGCGTCTTGCCCTGTCGCTTGAGGAACAGCGCTAATTCTGTGTTCAACTGCGGAATCTAGGTTGATCCATAGCTAAGGCTATGAATCTGCGGGCGATCGTCCAACCTGCTCAACCAACCTGCCCCTAAAATCCGAATCCTTCATGCAACGTCCGGGTTAGTCCTTTGTATTTGCGCTTCTTGCCGATTTTTTTGTTAGCGTAAGGGCTCTTGCAGTACTTGCCAGCGCTGTCCTTAGAACCCATCGTCATCCCTTTAACAGGCTTGAGTCCACAGCTTGTTTTGGGTTTACGTTTAAACATCAGCATACTATCGTGTTTGTTTTTGCTTTCAATATACACATTTTCCCTTCCCTGATAATCACCGATAGACAATGCGATTTCAACGCCGTCTGAATTGTCGACAAACCTGGCATTGATGTGGATCAGCTTCAGACTCCATTTCGACTTCGCGAAATCTAGACTGGCCTGGATTTGAGGTTTAACGCTTGCGCCAGTCTTAAATGTATAAAGCATTCCATCGCCTGTATTCTTGAAGCTACCGGCTGGGAACGCATAGATCCTGCCATCGATGGTGATGGAAACATCATCTTGGGCCAGGTCAACCGTGGCGCCGTCTGGGAGCCTAAACCCGGCATTTTTGACAAATAGGCTGTCTTTATTCTTGGACATGTGACGATGTAACTTGACTTTGTTAATCGCGTAGCAGGCCATTGCTGCATCGTCATCGATTGGGCCAGGTCCAGGCACAGGCGGCGGTTCTGGTGCCGGTTGGGGTGCGGGCTCAGGCTCGGGAGCGGGTTCCGGTGTCGGTTCCGGTGTCGGTTCCGGTATCGGTTCCGGTATCGGTTCCGGTATCGGTTCCGGAGCGGGCTCGGGCGCAGGTTCCGGAGTGGTACCATCCATTGTCAACGGGAACGAGACGGCATACTGACGACCATCAGATCCCTTGCCAGTAGCGTACATGTTGTATGTACCTGGTATACCGCGGAGCGTGATTACAATGCTGGTTTCATCAGTACCGTAGCTGAAAGCGCTGACAATACTGTTACCCACGACATTTTGTGTCGAGGCATCGAAAAGTTGACTGCTGCCGCTCAGGCTTAGTTGGTTTATCGTAACGGTTTCATCATCATCTTGAGCAACATCAAGTTGTACCTGAGCCGACGCGGTGTGCAGATCAACAGGGGCAATATTGACTACCTGACCTTCCATCATGGAATACCGTGGAAATACGGTTTCGGGCTGATAGTCAAGACTTAACGACTGGCCCAATAGGCGTCCTTCCATTGAAGAATTGAAACCGAAGACATAACGATTGATATCCCAATCGCCAACGGCCAAAACAAAATCGAAACTACCGGTGGTGAGATCAACGATGTCGTTAGCTGTCATTGTCGAAAGTGCTGCCCCCCGTACAGTGCCAAAAGCGGTAATGTTGGCCGAAGATATATCATCGAGGGTCCAGCTTCCGGTTAGCTGCAAATTACCATGCGAGGTACCAACAGAGTGTATCGCGTTGTAGATTGTGTCCGCGTTGATCGCTAAGTCGGTTTCATTGCGGTATTGCAGACTGTAAAAGGGTGAGGCAAAACTGCTTGACTGTGAGACGGTGTAACTGCCTTCAAGAATGGGTTCGATTAGATAGTTGCCGAAATCAGACATTTGTTGATTAACAAACTCGGGACCTGAGAAACTGAGCTGGTGATTGACCAATGTCACTGTAGACCAGTCGAGACCATCGAGACGAAACTCACCTGCAACGGATCCAGTACAAGGAATATCAGTCACATCAATGGTCCATTCGACGGTGTCGGGAGCGGCATTGATATTCAGCGCCCGGTCGCTGAGTGTAACGGAAAGCGCGTCGAGCGTGATAGAGCGCGAACAGCCATTTTGGTAATCAATCAGCACCTGGCCACCGACGCTTACCTCTACTGCGGCGGGTAGCGCACCAATCACCTCTGGATCCAGGCCATTGGCGCGACTGGCCGACGTGTAAAACGAATACTGTTCGCTGATGCCATCAAGGTTTGTAATGCTTGTACTGGCGCTTACAAACAGGCTCTGTGCCGTACCACCAATAACCTTAACTCTGGCAACAAGACGGCCTGACGGACGGACGAAGCTGAGGAATACCGTCTCGCCTTCGATCAAAGCAGAGTAAGTTTGCGCTCTGAAATCGACGGTTGGCATTCCATCCGACGTCAATGTTGCGCTCACCTGAAAGGGAGAGTCGACCGCGACAGGCAGCGTGAAATTGCCGCTGGAATCCAGGCTCGTATTCTGGCTGTCATAGTCTGCACTAATGGTAACAACGCCGCCGGTCAGATTTTCCGACTCTAGCCCGATAATACCATTCACAGAAGCGAAGTCTGTTGGAGGGGGCGGTGTCGTCGGAGTTAGCGTAAATTGATTCGCCGAGAGATGCGATGTGAATGAGAAAAAGCCAGCCAATACAAAGGCCCTGACAATCTTTAACATAGAGACCCGCCTGTGGATTTTAACGAAAGGTATATTGAAACGTCGCTTTGGCAAAAAGAGTTAAGTTAATTTTCTTTACATCACCTGTCATGGAATGTAGTCCATGATGAATTGTAGATTAAACCCTCCGGACAAACGGTAGCAACAAAAGCGGGAAGGCATGCCGCTCCAGGTAAGAAATAATCCTGGACCCACAAATCGCCTCTGAGACATGACGGCCTATCGCTTGAGCTGAGTAAGGGTGTGCACAGGAGGCCTTTTTTTCCAACACTTACTACCACGAAATATTCATACTTAGGTAGAATGCATCGTGAGATAAACTTGAGCTTGACCCTTATTGGTCCTAACGATGGCCATTCCCCGCAAGAAAATTCAACATTTAGTGGCACAAGGTAATATCGCCAAAGCAATAACCCTATGCCGCCGGACTTGCCGTGCAAAACCTGGCAACCCCTCGGCTTGGGAGGCCTTGGCCAACGTGCTGATCGCGGCCGGTGATTTCGAAGCGGCCGCAAAAAGCTTAGGGCGCGTTATCGAGCTTCAGCCGGATAAAATTACCGCGCGCTACAACCTGGCGATCACCTACAGCCGGCTCAACCGCACAGACGAGGCCATGGAGCAACTGCTAAAGGTCATCGAGCTGGATCAGCATTACACGCCGGCCGTCGTACTGTTGGCTGAGTACTACAGGGGCGTTAGCTGCTATACGGAAGCAATCGGACTGTTGATTATAGGTGCTGCCGAGAATCCCGATAATATCAGGATCAACTGGCTGCTCGGTATGTGCTTGCAGGATACGGGCGAACTCGAACAGGCCGCCACCGCCTTTAGCAGGGCCTGTCACCTGATGCGCGACTGCGGTCAACAAGCACAGGATTTTCATCCGACTCACGACCCGGAGTTGGGGGATACTTTCAAACATACCGCTGCGCACAAACTGCGACATGACATCGAACAGTTCGAGTATCTGATTCGAAAAGGGCTCCTGCCAGACACGTATGCCGAGGTCGTCGCTGACTATCGGAAAGAGTTGGCCATACAGGAAATGGCAAACGGACCCATGGGTATCAGTGCCTTTTCGCCAACCGCCACTTCAAGGATTAAAGATACCTATAACCGTCTGGTATACAAATCATCTCACGGGCGTGACTGCGGCACCCCCCTGAATCCGACTGTTGACTGGCAGGCCGCAGTATCTGACTACCGGCGCAATCAACCGGGTGTAACTTACGTCGATGGGCTGCTGCAACCTGATGCACTGACAGAACTGTATAAATTCTGTTTGGAATCGACGATCTGGTATGACTTTCGTCACGATGGATACCTGGGCGCCTACACGGACGACGGATTTGACTGCCCCCTGCTGTTCAGGATCGCGGAAAGTCTGCGCTCAGCCATGCCGGAACTGTTACGCGATCATCCAGTCAGGTATATCTGGGCCTATCAGTACGACCAGCAATTGAACGGAATCGGTATGCACGCCGATGCGGCGGCAGTTAATGTCAATTTCTGGATCACTCCCGACTCCGCTAACCTCGACCCGGATTCAGGTGGACTGGTCGTCCACCTTGCAGAAGCACCGCGGGATTGGGACTTTGATAAATACAACAATGACCACGTTGCAATTGAACGCTTTCTCGAGAAACAAAACGCTGGTTCGATGCGAATTCCTTATCGTCGTAACCGAGCCGTGATCTTTAATTCCGACCTGTTTCATAAAACCGATCAAATCCACTTCCGCGAGGGCTTCGAGAACCGCAGGATAAACATAACCATGCTATTCGGAGATCGTTACGGCAGTGATTGATCATAGAGAATAGATTAGAGCCCCCCATAAAGACACCTAGCCCGCATTTTTCAGAAACGAAGAGAAACTGAAAGTCCACAGGATTGTCTATTGTCTGGATAGCCAATCTGAAACCGAGGGCTTACCGCCCCTTAACGCGGAGCTTCTGACAATAATCGTGATGAAATATGGGTTTGTAGTAGGCAGTGGCCATGAGAAGGAGTAATCAATGAGCACGCCAGTGCGTGCCGGCTGGCTGTTTGCATACGACTGGGACCGGCATGCCCTCGATCGCCTTGATAGCGTGCCGGGTATGGCGTGTTTCGACCATGGTGGTTTCGACCTCTTCACGTTCCCGAGCAACTCGGCGCTGGTGGGCTTCGACCTTGAGCGATTTGCCGCGACCCAAGCCGCGCGTGGCCGGTGCTGCGGCTGGCGTGCAGTGCTGTCGCACCATGAACAGTTCGGCGCGCTCGCTGCTGCCCTCGTAGCCGAGAAACTGGGCTTACCCGGCGCCACGCCGGAGAGTATCCTTGCCGCCCAGCACAAGCTGCATGCACGTCGCATACTGCAGCAAGCAGCCGCTGAAGCCAACCTTAGCTTTACCGAACTGGATGTCAGCTACGGCGAACGCATCCCGGATGACCTGATCTTCCCGGCCTACGCCAAGCCTGTGAAGGCGGCGTTCTCAGTGCTGGCGCGGCGCGTTGATAGTCGCGAGTCGCTACAACAGCACACACGCTTTGGTCGCCGCGAACTCTGGGTCATCCGACGTCTGGTCGAGCCATTCGAACGCGTGAGCCAGACGCGGCTACCCGAAGCGGGTAGCACACACCGTATGCTGCTCGAGGAACCGGTACCACCGCATGTGCCGCAGTACAACCTCGATGGCTGGGTGCAGAACGGCGAGGTGCATGCGCTTGGCGTCGTCGACGCGGTCATGGTGCCAGGCACGCAAGCTTTCATGCGTTGGGAGTTGCCAAGCCGGCTCGAGAGCAATATCCAGGTTCGAGCGCTTGACGTCGCGCGGCGCTTTCTAGATGCCATCGGCTACCACCATGGTTTCTTCAACCTGGAGTTCTTCTACGATGGCGCCACTGATCGTCTCAGTGTGATCGAATGCAACCCGCGCCTGGCCTCACAATTCGGTGACTTATATCGCCGCGTGCTGGGATGGGATGCGCACGCGATGAGCGTGGCCCTGGCCCTGGGAGAAGATCCGCTGCAGGTTCCTCGCGCAGCGCCCACGGCGGGCGTGGCGGCGAGCCTCGTCTACCGCGCGTTCGCCATTGGCGCCGTGCCACCTGCACCCACTGCAGCACAACGCACAGCGTTCGCACAGCATCATCCCGGCGGACTGCTGTTCAGCTTTCCCAAGCGGGGTCACGCGCTGGCGCGCGACTTCAAATGGACCGGCAGTCACCGCTACGGCATCGTTCACCTGGGTGGACGCAACCGCGAGCATTTGCGCGAACAGGCGAAGCAGGCAAGCGCCCTGCTTGGCTGGCCGGCGCCCTATCTGGATCATTTAGTCGAGCCTTCGCCAACTGACATTCCGAGCGTCTGGGGGACTCCATGGCCCGACCTGCTGGGAGCCACTGAACAATGAAACAAACGGTGAACAGAGCCCTCGTGCTCGCCGCGCTTGCCTTCGTCGCTCTGACCGGTTGCTCCGCAATGGATGCGCAGAACCCGTCGGGCGTGCTGAGGCCTGTTAACGCAGTCGCCGATGGCTCCGATCCACACCTTATGCTCAATGGTGCTGACATTGTCGCTTACTTCGTGCAAGGCCGCCCTATGCGGGGTAGTGCGCAATTCAGCAGTACCTACGAGGATGTGACGTTCCGCTTTGCCAGTGCTGAGCACAAGGCTCTTTTCGATGCCCAGCCCAAGAGATATCTGCCGCAGTTTGGCGGTTACTGCACCAACGGCATCGTTTACGGCATTCCCTGGGGCGGTGATATGGATACCTGGCGCATCATCGATGACAAGCTGTATATCTTCGGCGGCCAAGGCTCGAAGGACGCATTCGAGCTCGATGTGGCCGGCAATCTGAAGCTCGCGCAGCACTATTGGGCCGACGAAGTCGCAGGCACCAACAGCTTCTGGCAGCGCGGAAAACGACTGGTGTTTCGAGTACCGCACTACAAGACCGGTGCTGCACTAGCAGCGGAAGTGGCCAGCGCAAGGTCGCAGCAGTGACCCGTCAATTAACCGAAAAAGAGACGCGTTGGCGTTCGCTCGCAAAGTACCGCAAGCGAGCTGCGGTTTATGACAGTACATGCGGGCGGACGTGGACAATCCGCGAGCGCACGATCGCCGCGCTCAAGTTGAGACCGGGACAACACGTGCTCGACGTAGCTTGCGGCACGGGTCTGAGCCTAGCATTGCTGCGCGAGCGCGTAGGCAACAGTGGTCGCGTTTACAGCTTTGACCACAGCGCTGAAATGTTGGTGCAAGCCCGAGCCCGTGTCGTGGCCGCCGGCTGGACCAACGTCACACTATTGCAGTCGGCCGCACAAGACGTGGTGTTGCCGCAGGCGGTCGATGCGCTGCTCTTCAACTACACGCACGACATCCTACGCTCTCCCACCGCACTGGCAAAGGTTCTTGCGTGCGCAAAACCCGGCGCGCAGGTAGCGATCGCCGGGATCAAATATTTTCCGCCTTGGCTTGGACCATTAAACGCCTGGGTGTATCTGAAGAATTATGGCTACAACGGCGCACCGGGTGGGCTTCGTTCACCGTGGGACCTGATCTCGCCAAGGC
>JABDQW010000091.1 GCA_013042055.1 Gammaproteobacteria bacterium
GCGGTCAACTGCGGAATCTAGGTTTAACTTTTATGGCGCACTTCAACGGCGATATTTACTACCTTGCGTCGCGCAATAAGCACGCATGATTTGTCCGAACACTCGCAACTGGAACAGCTTGGACCGAATTGAGTGAAGAGCAAGCTTACGGACACGAAGACCAGCCTGGACCGCGATAGGTATGCCTGAATTACACACTGAATTATTGATCACCCCAGCTTCACTACGAAAGGCCAATGCCTTATCCGGCGCTCAGGGGCAGACTCATTGCTCCAACTCTGACAGACCGACAACGTCATTGCTACGGCTGCTAGCGCTACTAGTAGGAATGGCATAACCTTCTTCCGCCAGTACGACGAAGAAATCTTCCCAGTTTTGCGCATTGAATGTGTTGAGAATATTTTCTCTACACGACAACTTGTAGTCCAGCACTTGCTGATGTAGCGCAAAGATCTGCCGTTGCTTCTGCCTGAGATCATCTGCCGATACATCGGGCGATAAGGCAGCTTCTCTGAACGCGATACGCGCACGGATGATTTCATCCATGGCCGCGATCATGGATTTGGCGTTTTTCTCACGCCAGGCGCGAAAGGCAGCGATTTGTTCTGGCGTAAGCTCAAGATAATCCTTGTGTTTGAGGATCAACGGCAGCAGGTTCGGATGAAAATTGACCTTGTCGAGTCGCTCGAGCTGCTGTTGGTATTGCTTGATTTCCTGGTGATCGATGCCTTCTGCCGAAGTTGCAGTGGTGCTCCACGCGAAAAGCCATGCTGAAATGCCAATTACAATCCTTTTTGAAACCATTTCAAGTCCTCCCTTATGAAGATGACGTCACACGGTGGCAGATAGTCACCGTTTCTAGCTAATTCTGATTGATAATGATAATCAGTTAGACAGTGGTAGTCAATCACCCAAAAGGGTGAGGTTTTTGCCTTGGATCTGTGTTTCGGCAAGGCCGGGGCTAGCCCGGATGTTACGCAGCGCCTTCGCGCAGTGACTGTATCGGTGGATGTGTTAAGACACTGCGTGTACCTAGCATTCCCGCGACTACGACGATCAGGATGCCACTGACAATACCGGTCAAGGCTACACTGATATCGAACGCATAGTCGAACTTGAATATGGTCTCGGCCAGTACCCAGGCCAGAGTCGTTGCTGACAGCCCTGCCAACAGTCCGGACAATGCACCCAAAGTCGTGAATTCAGCAAACAGGCCGAGTAGCAAGGTTGTCTTCTTCGCACCCAGTGTGCGCAGCACGGCATTTTCGAAGCGCCTCTGGTCCTGGTTGGCCTGAATCGCAGCGTACAGAACGGCGAGTCCAGCGAGAATCGTGAACAGGAAAATGAATTCCACCGCCAGCGTCACCCTGTCCATGATGGTGCGCACACGTTTCATAATGGTATCCACATCGATCAGGGTAATATTCGGGAATTTACGGACCAGTTGTCCCAGTTGCTGACGTTGCTCAGCATCGAGATAGACACTGGTCACCCAGTTCGCCGGCTTGTCTTCAAGCACACCCGGGGGTACGACCGTGAAGAAATTAATATTGAACGTGTCCCAGTCGACTTTTCGCAGACTGCTGATCGTGAACTCGATCACGGTGCCGTTGACATCAAAGCCAAGCACATCGCTCATCTGCAATCCCAGTGTTTTTGCCAGCCGCGCTTCCAGTGACAACAACGGCGTACCGAAATCCTGACTGCTCCACCATGACCCGGCAACCAGCTTATTGTCAATCTGCATGTCCTCGGCCCAGGAAAGATTGAATTCACGCGTGACCATGTGCTTCGCACGCTCGCTTTCATAATCCGATGCGCGCACCGGCTGCCCATTGATTTCAACCAGCCGCGCCCGCACCATCGGATACAAACGTGTATTGCTGACGCCGCGGGCATCAAAATATTCCGTGATACCTGCGACCTGATCGGACTGCACATTAATCACAAAATGGTTGGGCGAATTATCGGGTAAGCTTTGCTGCCAGTCATCCAGCAGGTCTGAGCGTACCGTAGAAAGCAATAGCATCACCATAATGCCGACACCAAAGGCAACGATCTGGATCACGCTGCTCGCCGGTCTTCGGGATATATTGGCCAGACCGAAACGCCAGGCAACGCCGACCTGTGCGCGCAGTCGATTGAGCGCTGCTATCAGAAGGTAGGCCGCCAACGCCAGAATCAGCAAGGTGACGAGGATGCCAGCCAGCACGGTGCTGACCAGTCCCAGGTTTCCGATTTGCCAGTACAGCAATAGGAACATACAGACGATCACAGCACCGTAAACGAACCAGCCGCTTACCGGTGTGATCGCGACATCCTTGCGTAATACACGTAATGGCGGCACGCGTCTCAGCGACAGCAGCGGCGGAATCGCGAAACCGATCAACATCACGATACCAGTCGCATAACCGAGCAACAGGGATTTGAACGAAGGCGGCGGCAAATGGGCCAGTACCAGCTGGTCCAGCAGTTCGGTGATCCCGAATTGAGTGACAAAGCCCAGCAAACATCCGACGCTGCTGGCCAGCAGTGATAGCCACAGCATCTCCAGCGTGAACAGCTGAATGATGGTCCGCTGAGACGCACCCAGACAGCGCAACATCGCACCGGTGTCGAGGTGCCGGCTGGTAAAACGATAGGCCACTGACGCGACTGCGACACCTGCCAGCAAGACGCTGATCAGTGCGGCCAGGCCGAGAAACTGCTGTGCTCGTTCAAGGGCGGTATTCAGTTCGGGGCGACCATCCTCGAATGTCAGGATCTGTTCACCCTGTTTCAGTCGGTCATCGATTGCGTCGCGATAACTATTGATACGGTCTCGTGGGCCCGCAATCAATACGCGATAGCTGACCAGTGCCCCGGCAGAGATCAGCCCAGTCGCGTCCAGATCAGCGCGATTCATCAGCACACGGGGTGCGACACTGAACATGTCGCCGGCTCGATCAGGCTCGTAGCGAAGTATCTTGCGAATGTTAAAACTGGAGCTGCCAAGACGAATCGCATCGCCGACTGCCAGACCCAGCATCTGCAGCAGTCTTGCTTCGACCCAAACATCCCCCGCTGCCGGAATATCGGTTATGGCCGTGTCGGGACCGAACGCGGTGTTGCTGATGCGTAACACGCCCCGCAATGGATAACCCTCGGTCACCGCCTTGACCTCGGCGAGCTGCAACTGCTCTTCAAAGACCACTACACTGCGAAACTGGGTCGTCGTCGCAACCTCAAAATTTTGCTCGCGCGCTTCTTCGATGTAATCGGACACATCCTGACGCGATGAGGTGATGACCAGATCTGCACCGATGAGTTCGGCCGATTGTTGTTTCAGACCCCGTTCGATGCGGTCGGTGAAAAAGCCAACAGCGGTGATGCTGGTCACGGCAATAATCAAGCCAACTGCCAGGATCGTCAGTTCGCCGCCTCGCCAGTCACGCCAGAGCATACGCCATGACATGTGCCAGAGGAACATTAGACTTTTTTGTTTTGACGCGTCAGTCATCGTTGCCGACCAGCCTGCCGGCGTCGAGTTGAAGCCTGCGATTGCAGATCTGTGACAGGTTGTTATCGTGAGTGGCCATGATCAAGGTTGTCCCCTGTTCGCTATTGAGCTCGAACAGCAGCTCGATTATCCGCTTGCCGGTTTCACTGTCGAGGTTACCGGTGGGTTCATCCGCAAACAGACAGCGGGGCTGGATCGAGAACGCGCGTGCAATCGCACAACGCTGCTGCTCGCCGCCAGAGAGCTGATTCGGATAGTGGTGCAGACGTTCTCCCAAGCCAACCCGGTCGAGCAGTTGCTCCGCAGTTTTGCGTGGATGTGGTGCCTGTGCCAGCTCCAACGGCAGCATCACGTTTTCCAATGCGGTCAGACCAAACAATAGCTGGAAGTTCTGAAACACGAAACCGACCTGCTCGGCCCTGATCTGTGCGCGTCCGTCTTCGTCGTAGTCATTCAAACAGCGGCCATCGAGTATCACCTCACCGTGGGTCGGAACATCCAGGCCTGCCAGCAGTCCTAACAAGGTAGTTTTGCCGGAACCAGATGCACCCAATATAGCCACCGAAGTGCCGGCAGCTGCGCTAAAATTGATTTTTTCCAACAAGGTCAACACCCCTTCACGGGTAGTGACCTGTTTACCCAGGTTACGGGCTTCAACGAAGGTACGCGATGTGTTGTCAACCATGATTAAATGCTTCTCTGGAATGATGTTGCCGCTGCTTGTCGGCGTTGTGCTGGTATTCAACCATACTGCTTTTTCTGCCAGTAAAACACCGTCTGCTATTCTGGTTTTAGGTGACAGTCTCAGCGGTGCCTACGGTATCAGTACCGAACAAGGCTGGGTTTCGCTGCTGCAGCAGCATATCATGGACCAGGGTTATGCGTATCGGGTGATCAATGCCAGCGTCAGCGGCGATACCACACGAACCGGTTTGAGCCGTATCGATGCCGCATTGCAACAACACCAACCCGACATCGTTATCCTGGCCCTTGGCGGCAACGACGGCTTGCGCGGACTCGCGTTTTCTGAGATCGAGAATAGCCTCTCCAACATCATTCAGCAATGCCAGCAAAGCGATGTGCAGGTACTGTTGGCTGGTGTACGCCTGCCGCCCAATTACGGCCCCGTGTACAATCAAAAATTTGCTGCGCTTTTCGAAAGCCTATCGAAGCGGTATCAAGTACCGCTGGTGCCACGCATGCTGGATCAGGTTGCAGACTATCGTGAGTTACTGCAGGCGGACGGTATTCACCCAACTGCTGACGCACAACCAAAGATCATGAAAAATATATGGGCTGGGCTTGAGCCGATGCTAATCAAGCCATAGACCGTCACTCATGCTCGCGGCTGAAGCCGATCCTACGCCATATTACACAAAGGTAGGGTGCGCCGTGCGCACCAAATAAATCATCAGGATAATAAATGATGGTGCGCACGGCGCACCCTACCGGCTCCCGTCGAAACATCTTTGTTGTCAATTGGCAATACGATGCTATACAGGGATTGTAACAACTTTGTTACGGGACTATGCGGGTAGACCATTTCGCGTTCTTTGCGTTTTTCGCGGCCAAATCAGATATTGACCATCCGTGGACTTTTTTTAGCGGTTCTCCGCCAATTCCGTGAACATGCGTATATAGTCACCGGTCTTGCTGGTGAAATGCTCTTTTTGCTCCAAAGTCATGCTCTCTGCCATCTCGACAGTCAGGCGGTTGATTATTTGCCGGTTGTGACCCGACGCTTCTTTGATAGGCCCGTCTGGGTCATGTTCAAAACCTGCGAGGAATGCGCGTAAGCGTTGGCTCTTGTCATAGCGACTGTCACTGCTAGCGAGTATGTCACGAATTCCCTGCTGCCATTCCAGGCGTCGTGCGAGTCTTTGTTCGGCGGTACTGATCAAGCCGGATGCGCCCTGCTCCACTGCTCGCGTTTGTGATTCGCTCAATTCGCCGATCCAGTTCTCGAAGGTATCGATCATGCGTTCGGCATAGTCTTCGATACGCTCACCATTGTCGCGATCGATAAAGTCTTCATGGAATTCCTCGTTGGCCTCATCGAGGTACGCAAACAGGTCTTTTCGCTGCTCTGCATCGAGCAGCGGCAACAAGTAGGCCATTTCATCGTTTAGCTTGATCACCAGCGCTAACCAGAATTGTTTCATGCGGGCGATATGCTGCTCCAGTCGCTCTGCTGTCAGTTGCCCATTCACATCCTGCTGCAGCGACTGCAGCCAGTTCGCATACTGTTTTAGCTGAGTGTTTCGATGCCACCGCAACAGCAACACGGTTCTTTCGTCCAAGCGCTGCTCGAGCGCGTCATCGAGTGTGACAACACCTTCGACATATTCCGGTATCAGGTAATCGAGCCGGTTGTATACAGTTTTGAAGGAACACGCGCTGATTAACGCGAACAGCGCGAGTGTGAACAGCATGCCTGCACGTCGTATGCTCATCGTGGAAACAGCCGATCCAGGTTGTTGCGCGCGATATCGGCGGCCACCTCATCAGGCAGCTGCTCGAGCCAGTGGCGGGTGTCAGCCGCGATCTCGGGTAGATCGGCCCAGCGGCTGGGTTTGTAGGTATCCATACCAACCATAAAACGCATACGGAACGAAGTCAGCAGTTGGCGCCACGACGAGGTTAAACGCCCGTCTTCATCCAGCATGCCCTCGCGCAATGACAACTCGATGTATAGCATCGGATGGTCTTCGAGCAGAGTCTGAAGCGTCTCCAGCGGCACGTTAAATCCGCCGTGTGCCCATATCACGACGATGTCCGGGGCTTTTTGCAGAAAGATGTGCATGCCTTCGAGATCGGTATGCGGATGCAGCGCCAGCTTGCGTTCACGCGCGATCTCGATCATGTCCTCTATCGGGATCGAGTCGACATCTTCACCAAAAACATGAAATTCGCCAAAGCCACGATAAGGTACGCGCGCCAGGTGTTCCAACAGATAGGCTTTGAGCTCGGGATCGTTGAACCAAAGATAGCGATGGCGCCAGCTCTTGTACGGCCTGAGCATTGGGATCACCATACTCTTATCCTGCTGGTACAACATCTCTGCACCCTCGGTCGGTGTCGCAGATACCAGTGCACGCTGTATGTTCTCAGTCTTGAGCACGGTTATCGCATCAGCAGGCGGTAATGCTTTCCAGACATCTTGATCATAATGAATATGGCCGTCATGAATACTGCCGACAGCGGCGCCCGCTGACACGCTACACGGCAGCACAGAGAGAATCAGGGCAATTGTCGCTAGATGTTTCATTAATGATTTGGGCACCGCCTGCATGGGAACGTTCACTGCTAGTAGTCTCGGCCCATAATATTGCGCTTCATGACCGAGATATGAGCACCCTTGCTGATTCACGTAGTGAAGGTTTTATTCGCGAACTGTAAAAAGTTCTGTCGTTTCGACCGAACGGAGCGATCTGCCGAGATTCAGGAGAGTTTTCCCTTCGGGCGAAATGACTATTCTGTTTTTGGCGGATACAGCCAGTGCTGAGCAAAGACGAGCAACCACGCATATCACAGGCTATCCCCGCTTGTTGAAGTTCAATGGTTTTACAGGCGCAGCCATCCAGCTGTCATCATTTTGCCAGTCATAGTCCGGATCATCGACATATAGCTCGACTTCGTTACCGTCAGGATCATGCAAATAGATACTCTGGCTGATGGTATGGTCAGAGATGCCATCGACAGCGTATCCCTGCTCATAAAGTTTGTCGTAACGCGCTTTGAGCGCGACAAGGGATTCACCAATTTTCCAGCCAACGTGATACAGCCCGATGCGTTTACCGCGCAACGGTCCATCGGCTTCACCGACCTGGATCAGCAGCAGTTCATGATGGGTACTGCCTCCCGTCAATAAGGCTGCCCGGCCATTAAAGATTTTACCGCTTAGCGTTAAGCCGACGGCATCAGTATAGAACCTCAGTGAACGCTCGAGGTCGCGTACATAAAAAACTACATGGCCCAAATTTGTCATATTTACCTCGTTGTGCTGATAATATCGTTTCGGCATCTGTCGACGCAATTGCATCCAGCATCGCAGTGTCCGACGCGTCCAGAATTCAGCTGGATCAGCTTCCCGGGACGTATCCCCTGATCGAGTAGCCGCCGCACGCACTGCCGCTGGGTTTCGGAATACTCAAATTCACCGTTCGCGTTGCGCAATGGCACGGGGAAACCCTGATGCCGCTCCCAGACGCGCAGCGTATCACGCTCTACAACACCTATTGGGTAGAACACTTCTTTCTAAGCGTAAACCTAGATTCCGCAGTTGACCGCTGTTAGCGCTACTCAACTCCTTGATTTCTCGAAGAGTAGTACAGTATTTGACATTCACCCAACCGGTGAGTCGCTACCCAGTTTATCACTGCCCCTCAAGCGCCATGACGGCGTTGCAACTTTTGCCAAGGACTACGGCCACTAGCTGCAAGTCGCGTCTTGCCCTGACGCTTGAGGATCAGCGCTAATTCTGTGCTCAACTGCGGAATCTAGGTAAACCAACACCTGCAAATTATTTTTAATAATAATGCTATTTGTCCTAGACAAACAGGTTTGTTTACGTATAATTTAACTCATGGGAAACATCAAATACCCATAACTAATTCCAACAAACCGAGGATTGATGCAATGAGCGAATACGAACGTCAAATATTAGAAACCGAAAAATTCTACGACGAAGCAATTCGTGCTGCGGAGCAGGAGGATATAGAGATTCTGTCTTCAGTCGTTCCTGGCAGCAGGTTGCACGAAATTATTCACAACCCGATTGACAGTGGTATCGACGAGGGCTAGCCGCGCGCGCATATTCCATCCCAGGCGATCTCAAGGAAGAGATGCAGGCCTGCGCAGAACAGCGTTAACAGCAGATGCATAAATGCTACGATCTACTGGCTACCACGATTGTTACTGGGATGATGTAAGTAAGACAATACATATAAGCAAGATAATATATATTCCCTTCGAAAAAGCCTGAGCCAGTGGCGCTTGGCACGGCACGATATTGGAAACGATAATTAAACTTCATACCTTATTGCATTCTGCGTCGATTGTAGGGCCAGTATGTCACCTATCGATGGCTGTGACGGAGCGGTGGGTGCATGGTACCGGCGAGATATTCGATTCAGCAGAACTGCTCGGACAGCAACGGTAATATTGTTCGACTCGAGCCGAACTGACGCAGTTCAGGCATTACACATAGCCCTATACTCCTCCTCGAAAAAGAACTGTTGTTCGCCGAAGGCCGGCACCAGCTGGTCTAACCAGGTCGCAGTCTCGTCATAGCGCGCAAAAAATGGTCGCTGCACCCAGTCCTTGTTTCGACCCTGAATAAAACGTAGCGCAAATGCCTTCTCACCCCGCACCTCGGTGATACCCTGTACTTCGATCTTACCCGGGCCAGCGCTCATCGATGGGCCGCGTGCGGTGCGACCGAGGCCGGATATTTGCTGCATGGCTCCACGGTAGATCTGCCATGCTTTTGCCAGCGCGACCTCGAAATAGTGCCGTGCGCCGGTGTCGCGCTCGACAAACATGTAGTACGGAATAATACCCAGCTTCACCTGGTCACGCCATAGACGCGACCAGATATCGGCATCATCGTTAATATTTGCTAACAATGGCCCCTGGCTGCGAATTTCGGCACCGGTATTCCTGATCAAGCGGACGGCCTCCTGCGCAATCGGGGTGTCAAGCTCACGCCAGTGATTGTAGTGCGCCATGATCGCGACATGCTTGCCAGCTTTGACCAGGTTCTCGAGTAGAACGAGTAGATCGGCAGCATCGGAATCAGTAACAAAGCGATATGGCCAGAAAGTGAGCGATTTGGTACCGATACGAACAGTTTGTACGTGTTCGAGTTCGGGCGTGAGCAATCCTTCGAGATAGGGTTTGAGATTGGAGGTTTTCATAACCATCGGATCACCGCCCGTCAATAGACAGTCGCTCACTTCAGGGTGCTGTTTCAAGTACGCTACCAG
>JABDQW010000100.1 GCA_013042055.1 Gammaproteobacteria bacterium
CTCATATTCAAGTAATGGCTGAGTCAACCAATCCAGAAATACCCAATAGTCACTTTTTGCTACCAGCAACAATGCCCCAAAGGCCAGTATATGTAAAATGATTGTTAGATTGGCAAACGTGAGTTCCTTATTCATTGTGGACAGAGGTATGCCGTCGATGGCCGCGAATAATAAGATAAATAATAGAGGACAGACTCGAATTTGCCAGTTATGTTTCTAACAAAGAAACTGGGGGATTTTTTATTATTCAAAGGATCTATTTTTCAAGCCTGCCGAAACCTTGTCTGAACATCATTCAAAGCAACTAGATATTAAAGGGGTTTGAAAAACCTTGACGAATGCCGAAGCTCCCAATAAGGTCGATATAAGATTACGTGTTTGTTGTTTTACGTAAAAACCCGATACTAGCTAGTCCCAGGGCAAGTAGTACTAATATGCTTGGCTCAGTCACAGAAGCGACATCAATCCGAATGTTGTCAAATTGATAAAACAATCGGTGATTGCACCCAAGTGACCGATGTCAAATTCACAAAACCGCTAAAGAGCAACGTCTCGAATCCAAATACACCGTCAAGATTAATTCTTTGAGTTCTTATTCCGCCCCCAAATAGGTGGCCAGTAAAATCTACAAAAGTTGGCCCTAGTCTAAAAATGTCAACTTCTGTCAAATCGATCGAGATCAGGTCAAATGTACCACCAGAATCTTTTACCAACTCCGTTGTACCATCGATTGTATTAATAAAAAGCGCAGCTGAAAAGGAAACAGATTTCGTTTTTTTGTTACGACACGATATAGTTACCGCTAAATATGCTACTCCAGCCGGGCCGGCTCGATAATTTTATCGGTTTGACGTCCCCGAGTCTTTTTCCCTGCGACATCGATGACAACAAATAGGCATGGTTCGCGGAGTGACTGATGTTGAAAACTTGCACCTTTTTCAGCTGCCCGAGTCGGCGACATTCAGCATAGTGTGGGTTCCTGCATAATTTTTCATCCAGTCCCTCAGATAAGCTGATATCGAGTCGAGAATCGATTTCAAGATAAAGCGTGTACCGATCCGGCTTACTGCTGCCGTCTGGCGCGAGCATCGCAAACGTAACGTTTCCCGGCAAAGCAGCGACCACACTGTCAATCACATCGGCGACAAACTGATCATTGAGTTTTTCGCCACGGTAGTCTGAAACAGAATCATGCTTACCTACGAATTCTATACTGGGTGTTCTGTCAACGAAGCCGTTCACCCTGATGCGATCATTCATGGCATAGCGATACAGGCCGCCCCCTGTGGTAACAATAATCTGATACGCCTCCCCTTGTTGCAGTTGATCGATCAACTTAACATCGCCGTTGGCATCGATGAACTCAAAGAAATGTGAGTTTATTGCTAGCGGGTGGAGCCAGTGGTCGTACTCATCCTCGCCAAAGGGCAAACTCATAAAGGCTTCAGTTGCAATCAGTCCTTTTTGTTGTATGTTTACGCCAGGAAAATACCTGCCCAATTCCTTAATCGCTCCTCTGGCGTGACCACTTCCCCAGCAACTGATCATCCCGAGATCAGGCCAAATTGCGCTGCCGTCATTGCCACAAGCACGACTCAGTTGAATACACCGATTTTTGTCGGGTTTGGCAGCGAACTTGTTTTTAATGCTGTTCGGTAGCGCGACAGGCGGATTGACAGTGCCGTCATTTACATCCCTGAGCAACGATTCCCAGATACGGCGGAGTTCATCCATCAGTAGAGTTAGGAACGAAGGGTGCCAGACGGATATCAATCGAAGATCACTGCAGCGTAGAAGTTCAAGCAATGTGAGGTATCTGAACAATTCGATATTCTCGATCTGCGCAATGTCTGCTCGCACAGCCATCAGCGGTTCAACCAAGTGCGTCTTGATGCCACCGAGATAAGCGCTATCCGGTTTGAAGCCGATAGGTACCGCAGAGCGCTGGCCTACCACTTCAACATAAGGTGTTATCGACCAATATGCCCTGCCGGACATCAGCCGTGGATGCCGGGTGTAAAGATCCACTATCCAGGCGGCTATGGCCTGATCAAACTCGCGCTGAAGCGACCGCGTATAAGGAATCAGCTTGCACGCCGATGTTGAGCCGCTACTTGGCATTAGATGGGTAACGGATTCTCTGGTCAACACGTTGGGCTTGCCGAGCTTGATATCATCGATCATCGGAACCAGGTCATCGTACTGATGAATCGGAACCCTACTTTGATAGTCCCGCGCATGCTGAATGTCGGAAAATCCGTAGCGCTGCCCAAAGACCGTGCCGGCATTCGATTGCAAAAGCCTTTTCAGCAACCTGCGCTGGCGTGCACCGGGATTGGCTACATGCTGTTTTAGTTTCCAGTAACCCGGAAGATTGGATAGGTACCAGGCGACATTCAATGCAGTTGTAAGCATGCGGGCTAAGCGGTTTTGTTTTTCAAGAACGCGCCTGACAACATACGTCGGCCGGCAGCACTCAGATTATCATCACTGATTTCGGTAAAACAGACCAGTTCATCGCCCTGTATATGACCAGGATTCCTTTGGTTGAAATAAGCAATATGAGGATCAGAGGTCTTTCCTTGTGGGACAATTGCCAGATCGGTGATGAGTTTATGTGGATGATCGAATCGGACAATACCCAGGTTCTCATCATACTGATCACCGAATCGCTCGTGCGCAAGAAAACTGATTAAAGCATCGACATCAGACGGTGTGCATTTGTCATAACGCGGGTAGTACTCACTCCAGAATACCGGAAGAAATCGATAGGTACGGAATCCAGAGGTAATCAGCAACCAGACTAATCGCTCAGCATCGTGCTGATGGCTAATATCTTTGATTGTCCTGATCCAGGCCCGCGGCAAACAGAAGGAACTCCACGCCGATCGATCCATGATGGTATCGCCGGAATAGACCACACTGATGGTTTCGCCCTGGTACGCTGTTTGATAGAGGTGAATTGTGGAAAACCCGACCAGACTTCCTTTATTATTCTCAATCAGGATGACCCAGTTTTTTTTATCAAGATCGGAATTGAAAACCTTTCTTTCAACTCCCTGGAAATGTTGTTTTAATAACGAGAACATCCTGTCTTGATCAGCCGCTGTCAGTTGATCTTTGCTAACGGCCCTGGCTTTCATAAAACAGCCACCTCGACGTGCGGTATGCGCTCGTGCAGTTGATCTGACCGCGTACGCTTATCCCAATGAACGGTATACAGCTTGCTGGTGTATTGATAGTTTGGAAATGATCTGGATAGCACCCTGTGCAGGGGATGAACTGTAGTCAGACCCAGCGCGAGATAATCAATCCCTCTTGCAGCAGCCGCGAGCCTGGCCATGCTGATCAAGTCCCTGAATTTCTCTGGATCATTTTCTTTCACCGCCAAATGTGACAGGTACGCCAAATTAAGCTCGCCAGGTGCTGTTGGCAGTCTTGGTTTCCTGAGCAGAAAAAGCGGTATATTCAGCAATGGTCGAATCTTGGATAGTGTTTTGGAGTAACCATTCACGATAATCTGCTTGAAGCTTCTCTGGTCCCAAATAGCCACACTGGCCGAAACCTCTTCCCCGTCTCGTATGATCAGGAAGTCATCCACCGATAAGTTGTTACACACATTCTGATCCTGAATCATGTGCTCGTCCCAATAAGGAGAAAACTGATATTGAGCAAGATAGTTCTGAAGACATGACACGATGCGTCTCAGGTCCTCGACACCAGCGCTCTCGACCTGGTGTCGACGCTTGCTGACGCGAGACCTTGTTGGTATCACAAATGTCGTCAAGCTAGCAAGCGGCCTGTAATCCGGCAAACCCGGCAGACCGCGTTCGAGCATACGCACCGCAACGGTATTGTCTGCAATGATGCTGGTTATATCGCAGCCAAACTCTTCATCGGTACGCGTTTGCTCAATCGCCTTGTAACCCGCTCTGAGCCTGCGTAGACCATTTCGGCCCGGCTGTGCGCGTAACTGGCTTAGGTAGCCAACCGGGCAAACCTTGCCATTAACATATAGAGAACGCACAAACCGGCTCCCGACGCCCAGCACCCGGTCATCGCTGGCATTCACTACAAAGACGGTAACGTGTTTTCGACCCTGTATATCCGCGGCCAGATTGGCATCGGGTTCGCGTTGTAGCGATAAATGAATCGCGCCTTGCATCGGCGCTTCTCGCATTAGTTGCCGTATTACCACCTCATCCTCAGGCCGCGCTGTTTTTGTATAAAAGGATGGATTGACAGACGATGGGCCCGACATTGCTCAGGCCACGTATAATTGCTTGTCGGTCTTGATCAGGTGCCCTTCCCAGTCCTCGTTACCCAGGGGCAAGCCATCACGGTTCGAGACATCAAATTGATGCATCAGATTAATGGCCAGGTAATTCACCAACATCCACGGATCTCGGTGATTGACAGGGTGTAATATACGCTGACTTATTCCTTTCCATGAATAGAACGCCTTGCGGGTCTCAATGCAGAGTCTGGCGAGTTCGGCCGGTTCGATGTTTTTTGGCCTGAAAGGGACCTCACCGTATCGATAGGCATCATCAAGCCACCACCTGGAATACAGCAGACGGCCTTCTTGTTCCAGTCGCTGATACAGCGGTGTTCCTGGAAAAGGAGTTATATGATTGAATGCCGCAATGAACAGCCCATGATCGACAGCAAAATGGAGCGTTTCCCGAAATGTCGCTTCGGTATCATGATCGTTACCGAAGATAAACGTGCCATACAGCCGCAGCCCATGATGCTGAAAATTCGCGATGGCTTCAACAGGCCCGCCTTGCATCATGTTGAACCCCTTGTTCATCGCCTTTAACGTTGATCTGTCCAGACTCTCAAAACCCACCAGCACACCCTGACACCCGCTGCGCTTCATCAGTTCGAGCGCCTCCTGGTCATAAGCAACGCTGATGTCGCACTGGCTGACCCAGCGAATCTTCAACGGAATTAGCTGCCTCATTAACTGCTTCGCTGCATCCATGTTGGACGTAAGATTATCATCGATGAAGAAGATCATTCGCCCGCGCTTTTTGATGCGCTTGACCTCCTCGATGACATTTTCGACCGGGCGACAGCGGTGACTGGCGTCATAGGCCGATTGAATCGCGCAAAAATCACAAACAAATTTACAACCGCGTGAAAATTCGACAAGACTGATTGGCAGGTAGCGTTTGCCGACAAATATCGATCGATCGGGTGAAAAACCAAGATGAGATGGTCGCGTGTCCGACTGGTAAACCGCTTTTGGCCTGCCCTGCCGGTAATCCTCGATGAGCGCCGGAAACAGTTCTTCGGCCTCCCCTATCACTAGCGAATCGCAATATTCAGCGACCTCGGCTGCACACAGCGTTGCATGAAAACCACCCATCACCACAGGCACGCCGCGCACTCTGTATTCACTGGCGATTTGATAAGCACGTTTGGCCGTGTAGGTCTCGACACTGATGGCCACTAAGTCGGTCGGCTCATCGAACGGGATTGTTTCGAGCCGATCGTCATAAAAGCGTAATTCGACATCATCAGGCGTAAAAGCGGCCAGCATAGCGGGTGGAAGCGGTTCCATCTTCCAGGTTCGAATATACTTGGTCATACCGCTTCTGCGACCGACACACGGATGTATCAAGGTCAAGCGGAAGTCAGCGGTCCTCGATGAGATCATTCCTGCAGGATACCTCCGCCATCATAAAACCAGTCACAGGTATAATATTTATCCAAACGGTAGGCATAATGGCGATAACCCCAGTTTGTCAGCGCTGCGATATACCAGGGTGCCGCTGACGATCTCAGGCGTTTTGCCACATTTTTCAAGCTATAGCATATTTCCCAGGCTTTAACCGTTCCCTGTTGCAGTTCACTCGCGCTCATGTTCGATGGTTGATACACGACATGCTGACCGTCGTAATGCGACCAATCTCTGTCGATGATGCGTCCCTCAGACTCGAGACGCCGGTAGAGCCGCGTGCCCGGAAAAGGCGTGGCTATCGCAAATCGGGGAAGATCAATGCCGGCTTCGACGGCAAAATTCGCAGTTTCTTCAAATATCTCGACGGTGTCACCATCCAGGCCGAATACGAAACACGCTTGTAAGGCGATACCGCGTTGATGCAAGCGATCGACGACCTGCATGTAGTCATCGGGTTTGTTAAATCCTTTGCCCATACCGCGCAAATTCGATGTGTTAATGGATTCGAGTCCCATCAGCAGTCCGCGGCAACCGCTAGCAGCCGCCGCATCGAGCAACTCGATATCTTTACAGATCAGCGTGGTCGACAGCCCGTACCACTGGATTTTCAATGGCTTGATTGCTGCAAATAACTCCAGAGCATAGGCTCGATCAGATATCAGATTCAGATCGACAAAAATCGCTTTCCTGGTTTTCATCTGTCGCATATCAACGACGATGTCACTGACCGGCTTCTTTAGCTGCTTTCGTCCCCAGGCCGATGGCGCGACGCAGAATTCACAGCCGTGAATACAGCTGCGCGTGGCTTCGAACACATGCGGTGTCAGATATTTCCACCTTGGCAGTACGTTTCTGTTCGGCAGCGGGTTATTTGTCAGTTCAAGCCCGGGTGCCTGATCGTAACGCGGCTTCATCTGCCCACGTTGAAAATCTCTCAGCAGTCGTGGCCATTCTTCCTCAGCGTAGCCGACAACGATACTGTCGCAGTGCGGCTGCGCATCTTCGGGCACCAACGTAACATGAGGGCCGCCCAGGACAACCGGTATACCCTGGCCACGGTAGCGTCTGGACAGTTCGTATGCGCGTGGGGCACAGCCGGTGATCACCGTCATCCCGATCAGATTGGCGTCGATTCTAGTCGGGATGTCCTCCACGCCCTCATCGTAACAGACAACATCAGCAGCAACATCATCAGGGATCAATGCCGCCAAGGTAGGAAACGTCAGTGGCATGTAGCGCAACGATTGCTTGAATATGCCACCCCTGCGACGGTAGAGAGGGCCTTTGGGACTGATCAGAGCTATCTTCATAAACGCGAGCTCATCTATCGGGAAACAAAGGCTGGCTTGTACACTGCCTGCAATACGACGACATAGATAGATTTCAAGGGTCTCCTCCTCAGGACCTTGTCCTGGTAGTTCCAGCAGTATCGGCCGACAAGCAAGCGCGGTCTCTTGCCTGCGCGTTTGAGCGGCGATCGCGCCATCGTCGTGACAGAATTCTGTTGGCATACTTGCCGAAGCGCATACCCTGCTTGGTTAAAGTCTCGTGTGCATACAGCCTGTTGTAGACCAGGTAGGTTCCGAGACGATACAGCGAACTGAGGTGTGTCTGCGTATCCCAGACACGTTTAAAAATTGACGGCAATGAATTCCATCGTTTACGACATTGCCAGACAGCCTCGGTCAACTCGCCAGGCGACATGTTGCTGGGTATAAAGGCGGCATGATTAAAGCGGTAGTCAGGATGCAGCCACCACTTACCGTCATACAGCAAGCGCCCCTCTGCTTTCAAACGGTCGTATAACGGAGTGCTTGGGTAGGGCATCAGGATATTGAATGCAGCGAAACAGAACTTGTTGTCTTCGGCAAACGCCAGGGTATCGAGAATCGACTCGACAGTATCCGTGTCATGGCCCAGCGTGAATGCCGCCCAGGTCTGCAGATGGTGCTGCCGAAGGATCTCCACCTGCGGCTCGTAACGATCCCAGCCCTTGAACTTCTTGCTGATATTGCAGGCCTTGCGCATCTTGCGCACACTGGCCGGCTGCAAAGATTCAAAGCCAATCACAAGCCCCTGGCATCCGCTGGCTTCGAGCAGGTCCATGAGCTCGTCGTCCTCGGTCATATCGATCGAACCCTGGGAGACCCAGCGAATCTTCAGCGGTATTAGCGCACGCAGCAGGTCTTTGGCTGCGTCTCGGTCCGATACCAGGTTGTCGTCGATGAAAAAGATCAGGTTTCGGTTCTGATCTGCGATTTCAGCGAGCACCTCCTGTACCGGACGCACGATCTGTTTGCGTTTAAAGAACGTACTTATCGAGCAGAATTCACAGGCAAACCGGCAACCCCTGCCATACTGAACCAGGCTGATCGGCAAGTAGCCTTTACCTTCGAACAAATCACGGCGCGGCAGTACACCGCCCGGTTGAGGATACTCCGTCTGGCCGATGTAGCGCTGCTGCAATCGACCGGCACGCGCATCATTCACGACGGTTGGCCAGATCGTTTCAGCGTCACCTTGTACGATGGCATCGGCATACTCGAGGCACTCATCCGGCGCCAGTGTGGGTTGAAAGCCACCCATGACGACTGGTACCCCGCGCTTGCGGTATTCGAGTGCAATTTCATAGGCACGCCGGGCATTGAACAGCTCGACGCTAATTGCCGCGAGGTCCGGGGGTTCGTCGAACGGAATCGCTTCCATACGATCGTCGTACAGCACGCACTCGACATCGGACGGTGTGTAAGCTGCAATCACACCCAGCGTCAGGGGTTCCATCCGCCCCTCATCGATGTACACCCCGGTTTCGAGACGGCCGATATTAGGGCGCAGGAACGTGATCTTCATGCGTGCTCCTCCACGAGCCGCTCACGACCCGTGGCTGCACCCAGCCTGTGCCTCTGCTTGCGCAAAATCTCTCGGCGCGAAATCAGGTTCGCAGCCAGGTAAATACCGGCCCGGTAAGGTGAGCGCATGTTGGTGCGCAGGTCGAACAAACGCCTGACAATGGACCCCACCGAGTTGAACTTCATGCGTGCTGCAAAACATTCTCCGGTCAGCCTGTCCGCGGTCATATGCATCGGCGCAAAGGTCGCATCACCGTATCTGAAATCAGGATCCAGCCACCAACGATCGTAGAGAAGACGGCCTTCTTGTTGTATTCGCTGATAAAGGGGCGCTCCGGGCATCGGCGTCAACGGATTAAAATTGGCGAGCATGAATTTGTTACGGATCGCGAACGCTACAGACTCGTTGAATGCATCGGTCGTGTCATTATCACAACCAAACACGAAAGTACCGTACAGCATAATGCCGGCGCGGCGAAACACGCTGATCGCGCGATCATACGACTGCCATTTAAGATTCCAGCCTTTTTTCACTTCTCGCAGGCTTTCGGGTTGCAGTGATTCGAAGCCGATCAAAGCACTGATGCAGCCGCTGTGCGCCATCAGATTAACGAGCTTTTCGTCCCGTGCGATATCGATAGAAACCTGACAGGACCAGGCGATCCTGAGCGAAATGAGCGCTTCAAACAGTTCACGTGCTTTTTCACGGTTG
The DNA here is from genome assembly GCA_013042055.1 of Gammaproteobacteria bacterium. Taxonomy (GTDB): domain Bacteria; phylum Pseudomonadota; class Gammaproteobacteria; order SZUA-229; family SZUA-229; genus JABDQW01. Next base: position 9,251 of record JABDQW010000100.1, read on the forward strand.
ACAAACAGATTGTCATCAATCAGGAAGATGTGCCGTCGCCCGGACCGCCGAATGTCCTCAACGACTTCTACAACCGGCCGCTGCCTGAGACTGGTACCATAAAATGCACGTATGGAGCAAAACGTGCAATTGAACTTGCAGCCCCTGCCGTACTGCACCAGCCCCATCGGTGCATACTTTTTGCCGGCAAAGATCGACCGGTCAGGCATGTAGCCATCAAGCGGCACGAAGTCCGGACTCTCATATAGCGGTTGCAGCGATCCATTCGCGGCATCATCCAGCACCTGGGGCCAAATACCTTCCGCATCGCCTTTGACAACCGCGTCAGCGTGTAGCAAAGCTTCATCCGGAAGGAAGGTCGGGTGGTAGCCCCCCATGACGACCGGGACACCACGATCACGATAGGAGTCGGCGATCTGATATGCGCGGCGAGCCGTGTAGGTTTCGACCGTGAGCGCCAGCAGGTCTGTCGCATGATCGAATGGCACCGGTTCGAGGCGCTCGTCAAAAAAGCTGACATCGATATCAGGCGGCGTCAGCGATTTCAGTATCGCAAAACAAAGCGGCTCCATCGCGTCCGAAGAACGCTCGTCGTACATATTCGGCCGGATGAACGTGATTCGCATGCTGCTGTATTTTCCAATCCTATGGAAGCCTATAAGAGCCCAGGAGTGTAAATCCTGCTCTCCGTCAACATCAACTGGCGGTTCATTTGAACAGGCGGCTGATCTCGATCAGTACCCCACCGAATCCTAACGCAGTTCGATAACCGTCGATCAAGGTATTCTCTATGGGATCAACACCAACGTGCAAGGCGAGCAATTTCCACTGATCGCCTTCCTTGAGCATGGTAGCGGTCCATTTTGAATTGAACTCAAAGCTGCGACCATCTGCGAGCTCATAGCTGTCTGTCGAGATGCCGTAGCAAACACCGAATCGACCGTCATAGATATTGGTCTCAATCGATGCAACCGGGGCGATTTTCAGGCTTTTGATAAACGCATCGGACTTCTTGAACCACTCATTAAACAGCTGTTCGAGCGTCCAGTCCTTGGTCACAACTTCCTGGTTCATCACAGTGATGACGTAGTCCTCGTGTAAGTGGGCCTCGAGCATGTCGATCTGATCCTTGTTCACCGCTTCCTGGACGCTAATCAACAGTTGCCGCAATTGCTCGTGGTCTGCCTCCGTGCCGGTATTGGTCGCGGCCAAGGTCACTGTGCTTGTTAGTAGTGCAAATATGCAAATCAGTTTCTTCATACGATGTTCTCCCTGTTGAATGATGGTGTAAAAACAAGTTCGCGCCGGGCCGATGGCCGCACCAGCAAGCTGCGGCAGACGATGGCGACGAGCAGTCCTGTAATAACATCCAGCACGTGATGCTGGTGCGTCAAAACGGTGGACGCGGCAATAGCGGTAAGCCAGAGCCAAAGCCCGATTTTGATCGGTTCCGGCGCGTTCTGACCACAGGCAAGAACCGCCAGCGACGAAAATACAATGTGCAGCGAGGGCACCAGGTTATGCGGATGATCCAACATGAACAGCGTCGCGTATGCCAACTCGTATCCCTCGGGTACTATGCGTTCGAAGCCCAGGCGGGCGGGCAACAACAACCAGATAAACGCAGCCACGAACAGAGCGAGTATGGCCGCCAAGGCTTCGCGGCGCGCCCGCTCACGCGAGATCGTGAAGATCGGCAGACAGAACAGCAACAGCATCGATGCATAGACCCAGATCGATGACGGCACCAGGGGAATAGCCAGTTCTATCTGAACATAGAGTTCGAACAGACCGGTGCGTTGGCTGGTCAGCCAGTTGATACTGCCGTATATCGCGAAGAACAGCACGTCTATGATCAGGCACCAAGCCAAGACAGTGCGCAGCGTGCGTCCATCGGGCACCTGAAACCAGGGTCGCAGGTTCATAGCGCTGACTCCAGTTCTCGCTCCAGCTCGGGCGACGGTGTTCCCGGATCGGGTTCGTCGGTGCGGCGCGGACCACGCCACAGACTCCAGTAGACGCTGGCCCAACGGGGGCGTGGCCGCGTTGCGTCGATCAAGTCGGGCAAGCGCGTCCAGGGCGCGCCCGGGTGCTGATGATGGGCAAGGTGGTAATGATAGTTGAGAAACAAGGTTGACGTGAGCCGGCTTACCCGCAGGTTCCATGCGCCATTGCGGATATCACGCGGTGTCCATGCGTGCGTCGCGTATTGAACTGCGCACCATATCAGCGCGAAGGACCAGTAGCAGGCGAGCCAGCCGATCCAGTTAAGATCCAGCAGCAGGAACAGACCCGCCTGAAACAACGCCGTAAACGCGATCTCACTGAATATGCGTCGAGGCGGGGCGTTGCAGACATCCTCCACCATCGGGCGCATGCCATAGAAGGTGGCGACCTTTTCACGGAATACACGGGTTTGCACGATGCCGAATGCGTAGAGCACACTCGCCAACGGCACCGACAACCAGTAGAAGCCCGATAACAGGCAAAACAGGCGAAAGCTAGCCAGCCACATGGGGGTGTCGGGCAGGCAGTAATCGTAAAGCTCCGCATCGGTGCGGTTACGGCGGTGATGGCCGAGGTGGCAGACGCGTTGAATCAGGAAACCGGTTGGAAAAAACGCGGCGCATACGCGACCAAACCAATCGTTGATGCGTCGATTGGGATGAAACACGCCATGCACGGCCTCGTGCAACAAAGAAAAGATCGTGTTATTGATCAAGCCGAAGCCCACACAGGCAAGCAACCAGTGCCACCAGACCTCCGCATGCGAGCCCAACCAGAGCAAACCAGCGGCGCCAATCCAGGTCACCGCCGCCAGCGCCATATTCAGGCGCGCGGGAATCGGCCACGGGAAGCGATCCGACGTGGCAGTCATTGGCGTTTTCCGTCCACGAAGCGATTAAAGGGCAAAAGACGGGTGGTGGCCGAGAGCGTTTCACCCGGGCCGATCACACAACCGGGGCCGATGCTGCAACGGGCACCAATCACAGCTTGCGCACCGATCTCGATGGCCGCAACGTCTATAATAAAGCGGTCGCCCTCGCTGCGGGCCAAGTGACCGCTGAGCAGCGCCTCGGTACCGACCACACTGCCATAACCCGTGCTCACATAGGGACGATCGATTATGCGAGCGCCGGGCGCCCAGAATGTCGCTGGATGGACCCGCGCACCCCACAGGTTGAGCCATAGCGGATAAAGTCCCGGTACCAGTCGCAGCAATTCCTCCAGCCACGGTAAACGGTTAAAGGGCATCTGTAACTGTAATAAAACCCACCACACTTTGAAAGCACGACTGGACTGCGGCAGATCACGCCCCGTCGGTTTACTGAAAATCCAGATCAGCAAGCGTGCGCACAAAGGCGGCATCAGATAGAGCAGACCGACGAACAAGACCAACCGAGCGACTGGGGTGTCGGCCAAGGCGAGGCTGAGTGCGATAAAGGTAGCGATCAAGACCAGCGGCAGAAAATTTCCCAGAAGTGAGAATCGGCTGATCGATACCGTATTGGCTACGCCAAGTGTCTGGTCAGGCATAGCCTGGTAACCAGTTTGCAAGCCCGTTCAGTTCCGGACAGCGGTGAAACAGCTTCCATGCGCGCGGCGCGAGACGCTGCGACATTATGCTGGCGAGGAAATCCGGATTTTGACCGAGGGCTACGATCTCCCTTACCATCGTCGCGCGCAGGCTGGCAAGTTCCGGGTAGTCCCGAATCAGTTGTTCGACTACGCGGACTCCGGCCCCTCGAGCACGGGGAAACATCATTGCTTTGAGTGTGCGTGAAAACAGCCAACCATCCAGACGACGCGTTGTTGCGCTGCGACGCGCATAGCAACTGTCGAACAGCAGGCGATCGATCAAGGTGTGCCGGCGTTCATCGTGGGTGTGCTCGAGGTGCACCGCCAGCCAATTGGATTCAACCGCATTCCCACCGTGCTGGCGTTCCAGTTTTGCCAGTTCGCGAGCCATCGCCAATGACGACTCTTCGATAAAGAACAGCAGCCAGAGCGGATATGCGCACCATCGGGACAGCCATCCCATGGTCGTGACAAACCGACGCACCTCAGGTGATGGCGGAAAAAAGAAAAAATCAGCTGCTCGATACAGGTCCGGTCGGCTGGCACGGTTGAGTGAGACGAACATTGCATCGTGATCGCGTTCTTCGCGCAGCGTTTCCAGCACCAATTGGCGCAGCGATGGCATCTGCATGTTAGCCAAGCGCTCGGCGATCGGGGGCAGGATGGCCTCCACCAGATAACGCTCGAACAGCATGATGACTTCGTTGGTGCGTAACGCGTAGAGCTGCGTATAACGCAAACGCTGTGCAGTATCGAGATCGGCCCATACCGGGCTGTAATAAAGTTGGGTGTATTCGGGTGGCAAAAAGTACTTGTCGTGATCGATGCTTGTCAATGTAACCGGCTGTGTACGATTGCACCCCGAGCGCATTGCCAAGAGAATCTCGCCGGCTGTGGTTTCAGGGGATTTAACATTCATTATCGCGGGTTGCTCTTGGTACCAATTCCATACGAGTACAGGGGAATATAAACACCCTTTTTCGTCAATATCAATGCCGTAAAGCATCAATCCGTCCAGCACAGAGCGTAGAGCCATATACAATGGCTTGCAAAACATTGCTGTCTCACTTATTTGGTGGATTGCGATGACAGGTTCTATTTTTTTGCATAGACATGAAAACCCGGAGCGGAATTAATGTTAGATCTGGCATACGAGAGGATATCTAACCCGCATTTCTCACCAGGATCACGGGAGCAGGCGCAGGATTCGTGTTCGTAAGCGCCGCTCTGGAGCGAAAAGCGTAGCCATAGCTACGGTTTGAGTGAAGAGCAAGCTTACGGGCACGAAGACCAGCCTGAACCGTGATAGGCGCGCTTGAATAACACGCTGTTTTTTTGATCATCCTAGCTTTACTCCAAAATGC
>JABDQW010000101.1 GCA_013042055.1 Gammaproteobacteria bacterium
CTCGATGAAGCCGACCGTATGCTCGATATGGGATTTATACGTGATATCCGTAAGGTGCTCGCGCTGTTGCCCAAGCACAAACAGACTTTATTGTTTTCAGCCACATTTTCGAAGGAAATCAAGCAACTGTCGAAGGAATTGCTCAAGTCACCTGCATTGATAGAAGTTGCACAGCGTAATACCACTGCAGAGCGTATTACTCAGGTGATCCACCCTGTCGATAAGAACCGGAAACGTGAGCTACTATCTTACCTGATCGGTTCAAATAACTGGAAACAGGTACTGGTATTTACCCGTACAAAGCACGGTGCCAACCGTCTGTCAGATCAGCTGAATAAAGATGGCATCACCGCAACTGCGATACATGGCAACAAGAGCCAGGGTGCGCGCACCAAGGCGCTGTCAGAATTCAAAGCCGGCGCGAAACGTGTTCTTGTTGCAACCGATATCGCCGCACGCGGACTGGACATCAACCAGCTGCCACACGTCGTCAACTACGAGTTACCGAATGTCGCAGAAGATTACGTTCACCGTATAGGACGAACTGGTCGTGCCGGCAATGAAGGTGAAGCGATGTCACTGGTCTGTGTCGATGAGCAGGGCTTGTTGAAAGATATCGAGCGTCTGATAAAACGCGAAATACCCAAAGACGTGGTGGAGGGTTTCGAACCTGACCCCGCTATCAGGGCAGCGCCACTAAATAAAGGCAAAAACAGGAATCGCGGTAATCAGCGACAGACTTCAGCTAAAGCAGCCAGCAGAAAATCAACGTCAAAACGCAACGGCAAGTCTCCGCATTCCAAAGAACGCCGGAATACCCAGGGCCGCTCCCGCACTGGTTCATCACAGAAGCGCTCACGCCAGGAATCTCGAAAAGCCGCCTAACCCGCATTTCTCACCAGGATCGCGGGAGCAGGCGCCGGGCAGAGCCCGCATGTCTCACCAGGTGGACGAGCCCTAACTTGATCTTTGAATCCACAAAGCATTTTGCTCAGTCGGAAATACACAAGGTTATTCCCCTCCTTCGCAAAATGCTTTGTGCATCCAAATCTCGGCGTGATCATCTCGTCCCCTGGTAAGACATGCGGGCTGGTGTTCGTAAGCGCCGCTCTGGAGCGAAAAGCGTAGCAATAGCTACGGTTTGAGTGAAGAGCAAGCTTACGCACACGAAGACTAGCCTGAACCGTGATAGGCATGCTCGAATAACACACTGTATTTTTGATCATCCTAACTATTCCCCAAAATAGCCAATGTCTTAGCAATTTTTTACGCCGCCTGGTGAGAAATGCCGGCTATTGCTTCTCGGTTGCAGCGCAAAGCATGTTGGCCGTGGTTACCAGCTCACCATCAACGCTGGCTTCGCAGGTGAACTTCCAGATGATCCGCGATCTCCGCTCCAGTTTGACTTTGAGCGTCAGTTGATCCCCAGGTATCACCTGTCGCTTGAAACGTACATCGTCGACACCGACAAGCATATAGAGCAGATCATCTCGAGGTGTTTCGCTCATCGTTCTGAAACCCAGAATACCGGTTGCCTGTGCCAATGCCTCGATAATGAGCACACCCGGCATGATGGCTGTCTGCGGGAAATGTCCAAGAAAGTACGGCTCATTGACGGAAACGTTTTTTATCGCTGTCAGCGTTTCACCGGGGGCACACTCAAGCACACGGTCGACTAGCAGAAAGGGGTAGCGATGGGGTAAAAACCTTTTGATTTCTTCCGACAGCATCTCACTCACAACGCATCTCCATTTCGATTATGGTTTTTTGTTTCCAGGGCTTTGATTCGTTTCGCCAGATCATCGAGTTGATTTATCCGGGCGAGTATCCTGCGCCATTTACCCGCTTCTAACACGGGTATCACCGACGCATAAACGCCCGGCTGCTTGAGCGAATTGGCCACACTGGAGCGGCCTGTCAACGTGACATTATCGGCGATTTCGAGGTTGTCACTAATGCTAACGCCACCGCCGATGATACATTTTCTGCCCATTTTGACGGAACCGGCAAGCCCCGACTGACCAGAGATCGTGGTATGTTCGCCGACATGGTCGTTGTGACCTAGCTGCACCAGGTTATCGATTTTTACCCCGTTTTCTATGATGGTATCGCCTATCGCGCCGCGATCGATGCTGGTATTGGCGCCAATCTCGACGTCGTTACCGATTCGCACATTTCCCAGCTGCGGCACTTTCAGATAAGCATCCTGATCCCAGACGAAGCCAAAGCCATCCGCACCGATGACGGCACCTGAGTGCAGTACACAATTATTCCCTACCCAACAGTTCTCACCGACCGTTACATTAGCGAACAGTCGACTATTCGACCCTAATCTGGCGTTTTTCTCGAGCACGCACCCAGGCGAGATCCACGTACCCGGGCCTATCGAAACACCACTCTGAACCACCACACAAGCTTCAATCCTTGCCGCAGGATCGATCGTTGCATCCTCTGCAATCACGGCATGCGGAGAAATCCACGGCTGGATTCTAGGCAGGGGATTCAGCAGCAGTGCAATCTTCGAAAATACAACGCGCGGATGCTCGGTAACAAGCGCCGGTTTATCGCAACCGATCAACATTTGCTCGGTCGCAATGACCGCAGAAGCCGCTGTGGTCTGTAGATATTTAGTGTATTTTGGGTTCGATACAAAAACGATGCTGCCCGCTTGGCCGCTGGCTATGTTGGCAACGCTAGCGATAACGCTTTCCCCGGGCCCAGACAAACGGGATCCGGTTTTTTCGGCCAACTCGTTAAGCGTGAAGGGCATTTATCGCTTATTTTTTCTTGAAGGCTTTCTTCATACGATCGAGCACTTTGTTTGAGATATCCAGATCCTCATTGGCGTAGGCGACGCCTTCACTGGTTAGAATCAAATCAAACTTGTCGGCTTTCGCAATTTCCTCGATGACACTACGAACCGATTGCTGCAACACCGCAAGTTCCTGATTTCTGACCGTCGCAACTTCCTGCTGCAACAGCGCTTCTTTCTGTTTGAAGTCCTGAATCTTAGCAATGATGTCGTTTTTGAGTTCATTGAGTTTGTCTTCGGTCATGACCAACTCGTTACGCTTGTAATTCTCCTGCAGTTCATTGACCTCCTTCTCCATCTCCTGCAATTCTGTTTTGCGCGCACCGAAGCGTTCAACCATGGAATCGTTGACCGCTTGCACTTGCGGCGCTTCGGTCAGTATCTTCTCGACACTGACATAACCCACTTTGGGCGCGCCTGCAGCGGCCACATTCGCCGACGCGAACAATAAGATAATCAAACTGCTAACAAAAGTTTTCATAGATTTTCCTCTTAAAAGAATGAACCAATACTAAATTGGAAAGCACGCAAATCATCGCCGGGTACGTCGTTCAGCGCGGTACCATAACTGAATCGAAGCGGACCAATCGGCGCTAGCCAGACGAACGACAGGCCAGTCGACATCCTCAACTGGCTCGCATCAAAGCCGTTTTCTGTCGAATTATACGTGGGTGCGTAATCCAGGAATACGTTACCGATATCAAAGAATGCGCTCAGGCGGACCGAATTCGGCGGTTTCTCCATGAATGGTATAGGAAATATCACGTCGGCACCACCGACGACCCGCAAATTACCACCGATAGGATCATTGGAGAGTAAATCTCGTGGGCCCAGCGAGTTGGTGTTGTAGGCCCTGACGGTGCGTAGCCCCCCGGCAAAATAGCGTTCAAAAAACGGCAGATCCTCGGTATCACCATAGCCATCGCCGTAGGCGAGGTCGGAATGCAGCAACAAAGTCAGTGTTTGCGTCATCGGAATATAAAATTTGGTATCGTAGCTGATCTTGTAATACTCGAGATCGCTCCCGGGAATCGTCGCGTTCGACGCAACCGTCTGTGCGCTACCCCGGGTCGCGAATACCGTTCGATTTCGCGTGTCGTGCGAATAACTTGCCGTGAGTGAAAAATTATCGAATGAATTGCCATTCTTTGCGATGAATTCAACCACGTCGAGCGAGGGCGAGACGCCTATCTTCAAATCAATCGCGTTGTAGCCCACACCTAAACGCAAGGTGTTCACTTCAGACATCGGAATACCGTAAGAAAGGTTGAGTCCCCAGGAGTTGGACAGATAGTTGGCGATCTCTTCCTGCGCGGCATCTCGTTTTCTATAGGATGCACTGAGCGTACGACTGATACCGTCTGGTGTGATAAACGGATCCGTGTGGGCAACACTATAAACCGTGTTGGCCCGGTCGGTATTCACGTTGACCGAGAGTGCCTGACCGGTACCCATCAGATTTTCTTGAGTCAGGCCCACGTTAAACAACAGACCTTGCGCTTGGGAAAAACCGGCGCCGATATTGAAGCTGCCAGACAAGCGTTCGGTGACGGTGACGTCAATATCGACCTGGTTGTCTGTGCCCGGTACCGACCGGGTCTCAAACTCGACCGCTTCGATATACGACAACCGTTGTATGCGGATTTTGGAACGTTCCAGCTTGTCGCTGGCTAGCACCGATCCTTCCATCAGACGCATTTCTCGCCTGAGTACGACATCTCGGGTCTTGTAATTGCCAAAAAACGTAATCCGGCGTACGTACACTTTTCTGCCGGGATCCAACGTATAGGTCAAACTGATGGTGCGTTCTTCGTCATTCAATACCGGCAACACCGCGACTTTCGCGAAGGCATAGCCTATCATGCCAACGCGATCTTCAAGCGCTTTCTGGGTTTCTGTCATCATCCTACGGGAAAACGTATCGCCGCTTCTGGTCGTGATCAATTGCTCCAATACGGCTTTATTGATGACCATTTCGCCGGTGAGCTGCACATCGTCAACGGTGTAACGCTCGCCTTCGCTGACATTGATCGTCACATAGATATCTTTCTTATCGGGTGTAATCGAGACTTGGGTCGAATCTACATTGAATTTAATATAGCCACGATCCAGGTAGTAGGAACGGATCGATTCGAGATCGGCCTGCAATTTGGGTTTTGAATACTCATCCGCATCGGACAGAAAGGCCCAACCTGGCGGAATGCCTAACTGAATTTCATCGAGTAGCTTGGCGTCTTCATAGACATGATTGCCGATGATATTGATTTGTTTGATACGCGACTTGATACCTTCCGATATATTGATATCGATGTTAACCCGGTTTTTATCCAACTCCTCGACTTCAACTTCGATCTTTACATTGTATTTTCCCTGACTGAAATACACACTTTCCAGTTCTTGAGTCAGTTTTTCGAGTAATGAGCGATTAAAAATGCGTCCTCTGGCCAGGCCAACCCCCTTGAGCGCTTCTTCCAAGGTCTCGTCGTCGATATCTGAATTACCTTCAAACTGGATGTCGGTAATCGATGGCCGCTCCTTGACCCGTATCACCAGCACGTCGCCATCTCTGAATAACTTAACATCAGCAAAGAAACCGGTCTTATAGAGTTCCCGAATCGCAAAACTGGCCTGGGTCTCATCCAACGGGTCACCCTGAATTACCGGTAGGTAGTTGAGCAAAGTACCATCGGGTATTTTCTCCAGACCTTCCAGGCGAATATCACTCACAATAAAACTCTGCGCCGCGTCAACCGCGGATGTGAGAATAAGTAAGATGATAAGTGAAGTGAAGGTAAGCGATTTACAGCAATTGTGCATTTTCACCTCATTGCAATAATCGCTGAAAATCATTGAATAAGGCTATCATCATCAACAGGGCGAGTATCATTACACCAATCTGCTGGCCCCTCGCCTCAAACGTTTCGGAAACAGGCCCGCCCTTGATAGTTTCGATCAGGTAATAAAGCAAATGGCCCCCGTCCAGCATTGGAATCGGCAACAAATTGAGCACGCCGAGGCTGACGGAAATAATTGCAAGAAATCCGATAAAGGTGGTGAATCCTATGGTTGCAGTGACGCCGGCATATTGCGCGATCGTAATCGGACCGGAAATATTGTTTAGAGATGCCTCACCGGTAACCATCTTCCACAACACACGCAGGGTCAGCAGCGACATATCCCATGTTTTGACGACGGCTTTCGGGATAGACTCGAGCAAGCCGTATTTGATCTCAACCAACAATTGATCCCTGACTTCGTCTGGTACGTGTTGGTAGGCACCAATGTAGCCGACGATTTCATCAGCCTGTTTTTTGCTGCCGGGAATCACATTGATATCCAGACGCTGGCCTTGCCGGTCAATGGTAAACACCAACAGCTGGCCAGGGTTGCTGCGAACACGCTCGACGATTTCTTCCCATTGACTGACAGGTTCAGCGTTGATTGCCCGAATAGTATCGCCTTTCGATAGTCCCGCCTGGCTGGCCGCACTATCTTCCACAACGCCGCCTATTTCTGGCGGCAATTCCGGGCGCCACATGGAAAATCCCAATTTGGCGACGATATCCGTCTCATCTTCGAGTACCCGGGTATCACCCAGCTGCAGCGAACGCGTTTGCTCGAAACCATCCGCATCCCGCGCCTTGATATCGAGCGTACCCCCATCCAAGCCCTGGTCGATCAAGGCAATGCGGAAATTACTCCAGGACGCTACCGCTGACTCACCGACCGCCAGGATTTCGTCCTTGTCGCCGAAACCGGCTTGTTCAGCCATTGATGCAGACTCTGGCACACCAAGTAACGGACGTTGTGCGGTTGTACCGACGACAAATACCATCCAATAGAACAGGATCGCTAGAATAAAGTTAAATGCCGGTCCCGCGAACACGATCAGAGAACGATTCAGTACAGGTTGTCGGTTGAACGCACGATTCAGTTCATCCTCGCGAACGTTGCCTTCGCGCTCGTCGAGCATTTTGACATAACCGCCCAAGGGTATCGCCGCGATCGCATATTCAACCCCATCCCTGTCGTTCTTTCTTCGCCAGGTAATCAGCGGCTTACCAAAACCGACAGAAAACCGCAGCACTTTAACGCCGAGTTTGCGTGCCACCCAGTAGTGGCCAAATTCGTGAAAAGTGACGAGTACACCGATCGCGATGATAAAAAAGAATATGTTATGCAGAATGCTCATTGATTAGACTTTTTGTAGCTTTTTAAGATGTGCATTCGCTATATCACGTGCTGCCTGATCCACATCGAGTATGGCATCCAGCGTTTTAACTTCGGTTGTTGTTATCTCGCTCAGAGCGCTTTCTATGATATCTGCAATTGCTGTGAATCTGATCCTCTTTTGTAGGAAAGCCTGAACCGCAATTTCATTTGCCGCATTCAGCGCGATGCTTGCGGATCCACCCGTCTGTATTGCCTGGTAACACAATTCCAGGCAGGGAAAACGCTGCAGGTCAGGTTTTTCAAACTCCAGTTTTGCGACATCAAATATATCAAGAGGTTCAACCCCTGACGCTATACGCTCCGGCCATGCCAGGCAATGTGCAATAGGTGTACGCATATCTGGATTGCCGAGTTGTGCGAGGATTGAACCATCAGTATAGGAGACCATGGAGTGAATGATACTTTGAGGGTGAATTACCACCTCAATCAAATCATGAGACACGCCAAACAACCAGTGCGCCTCGATCACCTCCAGCCCTTTATTCATCATCGTCGCAGAATCGACAGAGATTTTCTGTCCCATGACCCAGTTCGGGTGACTGACCGCCTGCTCGGGCGTGATTGCATCGAAGTGCTGCAGAGGGAGCGTTCTGAACGGCCCGCCACTAGCTGTCAGCAAGATTTTGTCGACACCCAGTTGTTCAGCTGTCGCCTGATCCTGCACACTGTGGGGCATGCACTGAAATATGGCATTGTGTTCACTATCGACCGGCAATAACACAGCGCCATTGTCACTCACGGCATCCATGAACAATTGCCCGGACATCACCAACGCTTCCTTGTTGGCCAACAATATCCGTTTCCCAGCTTTAGCAGCGGCCAGAGTTGGCATCAATCCAGCTGCGCCGACGATACCAGCGACCACGGTGTCGACTTGTTCGAGACAGGCAACCTGCTGCAAGCCTTCTACTCCTGCCAGGACTTGCGTCGCCAGTCCCTGCCGCTGCAGTCGTTCGAACAGCCGTTGGGCACTGTCATGATCGCTCATTACTGCATAGTCTGGTTGCCAACGCAGGCATTGTTTCTCGAGCGCGTCGACATCCGTGTTCGCTGTCAACGCGACGACACGGTAGCTATCGCAATGACGCGACACCACATCGAGCGTGTTTTGACCGATGGTTCCAGTGGATCCGAGCAATGTTATGGATCGGGATTCCATCATAGACTGTGTGCCACTAGCAATAATAGCTCACGGCCGACCATGAAGACGGGCATTGCGGCCAAAACGCTATCAATACGATCGAGTATGCCACCGTGACCAGGCAGTATTGCACCGCTGTCTTTGACACCGTATTCGCGTTTCAATACGCTCTCGAACAAATCACCAGCGACCGATACCAGTGTCAATACCACCGCAAGCATCAGTAGAAGTACGGTACTGACCGTATCAAGGCCGAAATACTTCGCCGCAATCAGGGTATAGATAGATACCGCAAAGATCGCCCCCAGCAAACCTTCGCGCGTCTTTCCGGGACTGATTGCTGGTGCCAGTTTGTTTTTACCAAAACGCTTTCCGCTGAAATAAGCACCAATATCAGCCACCCAGACTAGCATCAAGCCATAAAGCAGCCACTCGGGGCCATTGTCCTGGACGTGCACAGCATTCATTGCAAACACTGCCGCTGGGATAACCAACACTCCCGCCAGCAGCTTTTGCAAGGAAATGTCCTGACTGACCGGCTTCGGCTGCTTGCCGAACAGGTACAGACTGACCAGAAGCCACCAGACTCCGCCGGCATACACGTAGTATCTCATCAACGGGCCAGCGTAGTTGACGATTAGCCATGTGATAACACACAACAGCGCAAGATACGCAAACTGGCCTAACGTCTTCAACCCGGCAAGCCGTGCCCATTCGTAAGCGGCCACTGCAGTAATAATCAGCGTCAGCCAGAAGAACACCTGACTCGGCTGGTATAGAATGATCCATATGACAGCTACTGCCAGCGGGATTGCCGTGATTACGCGCTGCAGAAGCATAGCCAACCTGAATCAAATCGCGGTTGCAAAAAGGCGGGATCAAGATATTGTTTAGTCATCGACACGTCAACAAGCTTTAGATTCATCACCAAATTAAGTCACGTTTAAGCTCTGTCCTAGCCCGCATTTCTCACCAGGATCACGGCAGCAGGCGCAGGACTAAGTCCGCATGTCTCACCAGATGGTGATACATGCGGACTTGTGCCAAAGTATTACAGCAACCGGGAATCAACTGCTTTCTCTCCCCCGAACGCTTTCGACTTGCTCTCCGGTCTTGCCGAAGCGGCGCTGTCGAGTGGCGTACCATTGCAGTGCTTCATCGAAAGCCGCCTCATCAAATGCCGGCCACAGTATCTCGGTAAAAAACAGTTCAGTATAGGCGATTTGCCACAACAGAAAATTACTGATTCTTTGCTCGCCTCCGGTACGGATGAATAGATCCGGTTCGGGGATGTCAGCCAGGCTGATTTCCTGGCTAATGAGCTGTTCAGTCAGTTGTTGCATACTGATATCGCCCGCAAGCAGCTTTTGCGAGATCTTTTGTACAGCATTGACGATATCCCAGCGACCGCCATAGTTGGCGGCGATATTTAGGTAGAGCCGCGCGTTTTTCGCTGTTATGCTTTCTGCGTCCTCAATACTGCTTTGAAGAGCGGTCGAAAAGCGCCTCCGATCGCCGATAAAACGTATGCGTACGCCCTGCTCATTCAGCTTATTCAGTTCAGCGTTGAGCGTGGATAAAAACAATGACATCAGGCTACTGACTTCCTCTTCGGGCCGGTTCCAGTTTTCGCTGCTGAACGCAAACACGGTCAGACAGCTTATGCCTTTTTTCACACATAACTGGACCAATCGACGAGTCGCATCGACGCCCGCCTTATGCCCGGCAGGACGGGGCAGAAAGCGTTGTCTTGCCCAGCGGCCATTGCCATCCATGACGACAGCAACGTGCTGCGGCACTAAAGTCACATTGTGTTGATTGCCTGAGGCCATGGTGTTAACAGGCCCTAGCTGTCGATATCATGTCGTCAGACAGCGCTACACTTCCATCAACTCGGCTTCCTTGTCCGCCAGTATCTTGTCAATCTTGCCGACGAAGTTATCCGTCAATTTTTGAATACGCTCCTCGGCTTTTCGCTCTTCGTCTTCGGATATCTCCTTTTCTTTTAATAGCTCCTTAAAATCACTGTTCGCATCACGGCGGATGTTTCGGATGGCAACACGCCCCTGCTCCGCTTCTTGTTTGACAACCTTGACCAGGTCCCTACGCCGCTCCTCAGTCAACGGCGGCATCGGAATACGTATCACGGTGCCTGCTGTCGCGGGATTCAGGCCCAAATCAGAACCCATGATAGCTTTTTCGACTTTTTTGACCATGTCCTTCTCCCAGGGCGTCACCATAAGTGTCCTGGAGTCTTCAACAGATACATTAGCCACCTGATTTATCGGGGTATCGGCGCCATAATAATCAACATGTATCTGGTCGAGTAAACTCGGATGCGCCCGACCTGTTCTGATTTTTGCAAACTCGGTATGCAATGAGTCAATACTCTTGCTCATGCGAACTTCTGCATCGCTAATAATCTCTTCTATCATTCTGTTTCCTCCAGAACAACGCTTGTGCCAATGCTGTAGTCATTCATCGCAGCAGGTAATGCACCTTCTTCATTAAGATTAAACACTCGCAATGGTAAATTATTGTCACGACACATCACGATTGCCGTCATATCCATAACACCAAGATTTTGTTCAATCACTTCAGCGTATGTCAAAGTCCGGTACTGTTTCGCGCGTGGATTCTTTTCCGGATCTGAATCGAAAACGCCATCGACTTTGGTAGCTTTCATGATGACATCCGCCTCGATTTCGATTGCACGCAAACATCCTGCCGTATCGGTCGTAAAGAAGGGATTACCCGTCCCCGCGGCGAAGATGACGATTCTGCCTTTCTCCAGATGCCGTATTGCACGCCGGCGAACATACTCCTCGCAAACACGATTGATACGTATGGCAGACAGAACTCGGCATTGTTTACCCATTTTCTCAAGCGCATCCTGCATAGCCAGCGAGTTAATTACCGTCGCCAACATTCCCATGTGGTCACCGGTGACGCGGTCTATGCCTGATCGAACCAGTCCCTGTCCACGAAAAATGTTGCCACCACCGATAACCAGCGCAACCTCAATTCCCGTATCGGCCACGTGTGCAATTTCACTGGCCACACGTGACATCATCCCCGGTTCGATGCCAAAATCCATATGACCCATCAACGCTTCACCGCTAAGCTTGAGCAATACCCGATTGTAAGATGGTGTAGTCATTGTCATTGTTCTTATTATTCCAACCACAAAAAACCGGGAACAGTATTCCCGGTTTTTTGTTCATTGTCTGACCATGATTTATCTAATTTGCTTTAACTTGAGCCATTACTTCGTCAGCAAAGTTTTCCTGTTTCTTCTCGATACCTTCACCAACTTCATAACGAACAAAACCGGATACTGTCGCACCTTCATCCTTGAGCAGAGCGCCGACCGTTTTATCGGGATCTTTTACGAATGGCTGCCCTACCAATGCGACCTCAGCTAGATATTTTCGGATACGGCCATCGACCATCTTTTCGATAATGTTATCCGGTTTGCCACTGTCTTTTGCCTGGGCCACCAGGATTTCACGCTCCTTCTCCAGCGTTTCTGCCGGTACTTGATCTTCTGTCACACAGATCGGCCTGCTCGCGGCTATATGCATGGCCACATCCTTGATCAGGTCTTTGTTTCCATTTTCCATTTCCAGCAGAACACCGATCCTCGAACCATGAAGATAACTGCCAAACGCACCTTTATCTGCATTCATGATTTCAAACCGGCGCACTTGAATGTTTTCGCCGATCTTGGAGATCATTGCCTTACGCCTTTCTTCTATCGTTTGTGAACCATCCATTGGCAGTTCGATCAGTGCCTCAATCGAGTCAGGTTTGTTTGCCAGTACCGTTGCAGCAATATCTTTGGCAAAGCCAATAAACTCGTCCCCACCGGAAACGAAATCGGTCTCGCAGTTGACTTCGATAACAACCGCAGTTTTCCCGTCATCACTGATCTTGATAGCAACGCGGCCTTCGGCAGCAACACGTCCGGCTTTCTTATCGGCTTTTGCAAGACCCGCTTTGCGCATGTTCTCGATGGCAGTATCGATGTCGCCATCGGTCTCTTGCAGGGCTTTCTTGCATTCCATCATGCCTGAGCCGGTGCGCTCACGCAGTTCTTTTACCATCGCAGCTGTAATCTGCATATCTTCACCTCTGAAAATCTCTTCGTTTAAATCTAGCTGTGTGCTTCGTTATAGGTTAGCCAGTATTTTTCAATCAGCTGTATTCTGGGCAACTTTTTTCTTAGCTACTTTCTTTTTGGCTACTTTATTGGTGAGCTCTGGCTCGACAGCACCCGCTCCGACATCAGTGTCAGCCGTAGCTTCTGCAACGGTTGCTTTATCAGCAGAGCTTGCTTTTTTGTCAGCGGCTGCGGCTTTCTTTGCTGGTGCTTGCTTGACAGCAACCTTGCGCTTTGGTGTCGATTCTTCCACTTCATCCGCCTGGATCACCGCCGAAGCACGTCCTTCGATGACGGCATCGGCCAAACCCTGTGCGTACAACCGAATGGCCTTGATCGCGTCATCATTGCCAGGAATGACATAGTCAACGCCATCGGGTGAATTATTTGTGTCGACAATACCGAAAACCGGAATACCCAGCTTGTTAGCTTCGTTGACGGCGATTTCTTCATGGCCAACATCGATGATGAATAGCGCATCGGGCAGGCCTTTCATGTGCTTGATACCGCCAAGTACCTTTTCCAGCTTTTCCATTTCACGCCGCAGGCCGAGCGCTTCCTTCTTGGTCAATCGCGCAAAACCACCTGTCGTGGACATTTCTTCCAAATCCATCAGTCTTTGGATAGACTGCCGAATGGTTTTGTAGTTCGTCAGCATGCCGCCCAACCAGCGGTGATTCACGTAAGGCATGCCGCATCGCTCGGCCTCTTCCTGAATGGTGTTGCGCGCTGCGCGTTTTGTCCCGACAAACAAAATGGTACCGCGCTCGGCTGCAGTTTTACCGATTGCGTTCACCGCGTCGTTATAAAGTGGTAGTGTTTTTTCCAGATTGACGATGTGTATTTTATTACGGGCACCAAAAATGTAGTCGGCCATTTTTGGATTCCAGAAGCGGGTCTGATGACCAAAGTGAACGCCTGCCTCAAGCATCAGGCGCATAGATACGCTAGACATAATGATCTCCTGTTGGGGTTAAGCCTCCACACACCCCATGCAATGACCGTTGTCTGAGACGGCACCCGATTGCATGTGTCGGTGTATGTGCGAATTAAAATCCGATATAGTGGTCTATTCTGTGGCATCTCAGCGCACGAACAGAGGCATATCGCTCAAATTGCGTTAAACGCGGCGGATTTATACCATAATGGGCGTCAGGAAACAACGAAAATTTACTTTAGACGACTTCGAGATGTATAATTTTACACACTGTTTTTTAAGGAATAATTAGCTGTGTCAGTCAATATTAAAACGGCAGAAGAGATTGAAAAAATGCGCGTTGCCGGCCACCTCGCGGGCGAAGTGCTGCAAATGATACGCCCGTACGTCGAAGCTGGTATGACCACGGGTGAATTGGACAGAATATGTCACGAGTATATCGTGAACACGCAGAAAGCGATTCCGGCCCCGTTGAATTACCATGGATTTCCGAAATCGATCTGTACCTCGGTGAATCATCAGGTCTGCCATGGCATTCCCGGCGACAGAGTACTCAAGAACGGAGACATCCTGAATATCGACATCACCGTGATTAAGGATGCGTATCATGGTGACACCAGCAAAATGTTTATGATCGGAAAACCCAGCATCAAGGCAGCCCGCGTTGCCCGGATAGCCCGTGAATGCATGGTACTCGGTATCGAACAGGTCAAACCCGGCACTCATCTCGGCGATATAGGCTATGCTATACAGCAACACGCAGAGTCACAACACTGTTCGGTCGTACGTGACTACTGTGGCCATGGCATAGGCCGCGGCTTCCATGAGGAGCCCAAGGTCTTGCACTATGGCAAACGCGGTGATGGCCTCCAACTGGAAGCTGGCATGACGTTTACCATCGAACCGATGATCAATACGGGTAGACACCACGTCAAGACGCTTCCAGACAACTGGACGGTGGTGACCAAAGACCGAAGCCTATCCGCACAATGGGAACACACGATCCTGGTTACGGAAGACGGCTACGAAGTACTAACTCAATGCCCCGGTGATGAAATCTGATATGCATGCATTCAACAAACCCACTGTTGACGATGTCAATAATCTCTTTGACGAACAGAAGCTGAACGATAGTCTGCAGCAAGGCGCCGGCAATATCGTCTCTGCGCTCAAAGACGAAGTCGCTGCTATCAATCAAGGATTGAAGACGCTCTATCAAAATGGTGCACCGGTCGAAGATATCGTGTTCGGCCGCGCATCGCTGATGGACCGCCTCTTGACCACACTGTATCAGCATATTTTTTCCGATATAAAACAACCAGTTGCACTAATCGCCGTTGGCGGTTTTGGGCGCGGTGAACTACACCCGGCATCCGACATCGACCTCATGCTGCTGTTGCAAGACAAAGAAGACACGATAACGAAAGATGCTATCGAACAATTCATTATGTTGTTATGGGACGGCGGCCTGGAGATCGGTCACAGCGTACGCACCCTGGACGAGTGTGCAGCCGAAGCTGCGAGCGATATCACTATCGCGACCAATATCATGGAAGCACGCCTACTGGCGGGCGACCTTTTTTTGTTCGACAGCATGCAGCAGCTGACCGGCCCAGACAGTATCTGGGGCGACCAGGCTTTCTTTCAGACGAAACTGAAAGAACAAGTTCAACGCAACGGCAAGTATAACGATACCGCCTACAATCTCGAACCCAATATCAAGGAAGGCCATGGCGGGCTCAGAGATATCCAGATGATTGGCTGGGTGACAAAACGCCATTTTGGTGCGTCTAGCTTGCGCGACCTGGTCGATCACCGATTCTTGCGCGAGGAAGAGCTGACAGCTTTACTCGAAGGCCAGCGCCTGCTCTGGCAAATTCGTTGCAGCCTGCACTATCTGACAGGACGGCGTGAAGACCGTTTGCTGTTTGACTATCAGCACCAGCTCGCCCTGGAATTCGGTTTCGAAGATGACGCTGAAAAACGCAGCAATCGGGCAATAGAGCAATTCATGCAACAGTACTACCGCACAGTGATGGAGCTCGAACGCCTGAACGAAATGCTACTGCAGTTGTTTCGCGAAGCCATTTTGTACAAAGACAAGCCCGGCGAAATCGTTGTAATCAACGAGTCATTCCAGACCATCCACGGCTATATCGAAGTTAGGCACGAAAATGTCTTCAGTGACAAACCCTCCGCCTTGCTCGAGTTGTTTCTGATCAATGAGCAGCACCCCGAAATACAGGGCGTACGTGCTGAGACCATTCGCCTGATAAGAAAAAACAGGCACTTGATCGATGATGAATTCCGTGAGTCGGATGAAGCCAAGCGTTTATTCATCGAAATCATACGCCAGAGCCGCGGCGTCACCCATGAGTTCAGACGCATGAACCGATATGGCATCCTCGCTGCCTATATTCCCGCCTTTGGCAGAATCGTCGGCCGTATGCAGTATGACTTGTTTCATGCCTTTACTGTAGACCAGCATACCCTGTTTGTTCTACGCAACCTGCGGCGCCTATCCGTACCCAATTTCTGTCACGAGTTCCCGTTGGCAAGCGGCATCTCCCACCATTTGAAAAAACCGGAGTTGCTCTATCTGGCCGGGCTGTTCCATGATATCGCCAAAGGTCGCGATGGGGATCACTCTGAGCTGGGTGCGGAGGATGCGCTCGAATTCTGCTTAAGCCATGGCCTCAGTCAAAAAGATTCCAGACTGGTGAGCTGGCTGGTGCGCAATCATCTGATCATGTCGATAACAGCCCAGCGCAAGGATATCAGTGATCCTGA
Organism: Gammaproteobacteria bacterium; assembly: GCA_013042055.1. Classification (GTDB taxonomy): domain Bacteria; phylum Pseudomonadota; class Gammaproteobacteria; order SZUA-229; family SZUA-229; genus JABDQW01. Next base: position 16,076 of record JABDQW010000101.1, read on the forward strand.
AGTGATCGCTGATTTCGCCGAAAAAGTGAATTCTTTGCGCAACCTCGACTATCTCTACCTGTTGACGATGTCCGATATCCGTGCGACCAATCCAAAGCAGTGGAACAGCTGGAAAGACAAATTACTGATCGAACTCTACAACAAAACTGCCCACATGCTGCAGCAAGGTGTCGGCTACCAGGCAAACCGCCAGCGCGATATCGAGCACAATCGCACTTATGCATTCAGAAACTTGGCAAAGGAAGGTTTCGGCATACTCGAGATCGATGCTATCTGGGACAATTTCACCGATGAATATTTTTTGCGTCACACCCCGGCAGAAATCGTCTGGCACACCAAGGAAATAAAGAAGCACACCGACACAAACACACCGGTCGTCAAAACGAGAACCGATTCGCGTAGAGGAAGCATGGAGCTTTTCGTATTCAGTCGATCGGTATCGCATATGTTCGCACGGATCGTCAGTGTACTGGGACAGCTCAACCTTAGTGTTGCTGATGCGTTCATCATGCGTGGAATGAAGGGGTGCCTACTGGAAACCTATAAGATCGTTTTTTCTGATGACATGGTCGAGCATATCGATAACTATGCCAACGAAGTGGTTCCATTGGTTGTCGACAAACTCGCGGATACCGAACTTAGCGACTTAACCACCATGGCTGTACCGCGGGTCCAAAAACATTTCGAAGTTGAAACCAAAATCAGCTTCACGCAGATCGATGACAACGGTGTCACCCGAATGCACATCGAAACCAGAGACCGACCCGGTCTGCTTTCGATCATTGCAAGAACATTCATTCAATGCAACATCGGCATACACAGCGCCAAGATCTCCACTGCCGGCGAAACCGCAAACGACTATTTCGACATCACTCAAGCCAATAGATTGAACCGATTGAGTGATGATATGAAATACCAACTCAAACAGGCACTGCTGGAACAACTTTAGATGACAGCCACACTCGAACTTACGCGCCGGCTGATCGCCAGACCATCGATCACGCCGGATGATCAGGGCTGCCAGAACGTACTCGGCGAGCGCTTACAGGCCCTGGATTTTAAGGTCGAGCATCACCGCTTCAATAACGTGGATAATCTATGGGCGCGCCGAGGCAGCAACCAGCCCTTGTTTGTCTTCGCAGGGCATACCGATGTCGTCCCACCCGGGCCGCTCGATCAGTGGCAGTGCGACCCGTTCACACCGACGATTATCGATAATACTTTGTATGGTCGTGGCGCGGCTGATATGAAGAGCAGCATCGCCGCTATGATCTGTGCTTGTGAACACTTCGTCGACGAATATCCCCAGCACCACGGCTCCATCGGCTTTCTTATTACCAGCGATGAAGAAGGGCCAGCTACGGATGGTACAGTGAAAGTGGTCGAGCTATTGAAACAGCGTGACGAAACCATCGATTGGTGCCTGGTGGGTGAACCCAGCAGCACTAACAGCGTCGGTGATATCGTCAAGAATGGTCGCCGTGGCTCTCTTTCCGGCAACCTGAAGATCATTGGAACGCAGGGCCATATCGCCTACCCTCACCTGGCCGATAATCCCATACATCGATTCGCGCCTGCTCTTCGTGATCTGGTCAATGAGCAATGGGACCAGGGCAATGATTTCTTTCCACCCACGAGCTTTCAGATATCAAACATCAACGCCGGCACCGGTGCAAACAACGTAATCCCCGCTTCTGTCGAGGTACTCTTCAATTTGCGTTTCTCGACCGCGATTACTCAAGAAGAGATTCGGCAGCGGATAGAACACATACTCGATGCACACAACCTCGACTATAAACTGGTCTGGGTCCTTTCGGGTAATCCTTTCCTCACACCAGATGGAAGGTTGATCGACGCCACCCAGGCAGCCATAAAGAAAGTTCGGCAGTTCGACACCGAACTTTCCACCAGCGGCGGTACATCGGATGGCCGTTTTATTGCACCCACCGGTGCTCAGGTCGTGGAACTCGGACCGGTCAATGCAAGTATCCACAAGATTAACGAGAACATCGATGTTAACGAACTCGAGCAACTGACCAAGATCTATCACGAAATCCTCGTGCAGTTGCTTACCGGCCAGACGTAAAAATCGACCCTCACCCCACAGCCTGGTATATTCTATTAACCGCAGAGGCGCGGAGACGCAGAGAAAGCTATATGTTTTTGAAGGAGCGACTTTAGTCGCGAACCGCTGCAATTCGTAGCTAAAGTCGTTTCTACAACAACCTTAAGAACTCTCTTTGCCTCTGCGCCTCCGCGTCTCTGCGGTTAAAATAATTTCGCGGATATACCTGGTCACGGTATCCTGCTGTCTGTCTGGGCCAAATGAGCTACAATTTATGCAAATAATAAGAAAAGGTGATCTATGAACCTGGAAAAAGTGGTTTTCAGTTTCTTCATGATTCTGGCTTTGACGTTGAATTTTGGTTTTTTTGTTGGTGAAGTTGACAATCCTGACCATCACAACGTTTATGAGCTCTACGCCGTACTCGTGGTCAATCTGGTAGCAACCATCATGAAATTCGGCGACCGCTCGCAATTGGGCGCAATGCTGTTGGCAACCAGTTTAGTCGCCGTCGTCCAATTGATCTCGGCCAGTATCGTCTGGACCGTCGCCGTTCACGTTCAGGAAACCGGTCTTACCCCCGCAGTGATGTCAACCATCGTTTCCTTGAGCGGTGGCGCCATGCTGGCGAACATTATTTCAGTGATTCTGCTTATGATTGAAGCCGCGATGCTGCGCCGTTGATTGATCTAATCGCGTCAATGTGCTCAGAGCGCCTGATGACTGAACGCACCCGGCAAGTTGTTCGTCAGGCTCTCCTCACGAGGTTGAGTCCATGAATCTGCTGACTTCCATGATACTACGGCGTATGCGCAAGCCGTTTATCATGCTGATCGCGGTGTACAACATCGCGATTCTGGGAATGATTCTGATACCGGGTGTTGATGACCAGGGCAATCCCTGGCACATGAGCATCTTTCATGCCTTCTATTTTGTCAGTTACACCGCAACCACGATCGGTTTCGGCGAAATTCCCTACCCGCTATCCGATGCCCAGCGGCTATGGGCCGTATTTTCCATATACACACTGGTCATCGCATGGCTGTATGCCATCGGAAAAATATTCACGCTGATACAGGATCCTCATTTCAAAGATGCCGTGACCAGCTCGCGCTTCAAAAGGACCGTTAGGTCTATGCACGAGCCCTTTTATCTGGTCTGCGGATTGGGCGAAACCGGCTATGAAGTCGTCACTGCACTGACTGAAGAACACTACCGTGCCATTGTCATCGAGAACAATCCCGACAATCTGAATGAGATCAGACTGCACGACATGCGAGAGTTCGTGCCGAACATTATCGGGGATGCTGCAGACGCACTGCAGCTGGAAGATGCAGGTATCAAACTGCCGAATTGCAAGGGTGTCATTGCGTTAACGGCGACCGATGATGTCAATCTGAAAATTGCTATCACGAGCAAGCTGCTTCACCCTAACGTCAAAGTCGTTTGCCGTTCTGAGCTAAAAGAGTACGAAGAGAACATGCTGTCCTTCGGCACCGACCACGTGGTTAACCCATATGAAACCTTCGCAACCATGTTCGAAATGCTGATGCACTCGCCTTCGCTGCATCTGATCTACGACTGGTTGACCGGCGCCCCCTATACACACTTGACCGACCCGGTCTATTTCAGATACGGCCATTGGATTTTGTGCGGTTATGGTCGCTTCGGCAAAGAGTTGTACAAGCTACTGGTCGAACATGACATCGATGTGACGGTTATAGATCCATCTCTCGATGTGCGCGATGAATTCGAACGTCATCACGTCGAAAACAAGAAAAATTTCATTGTCGGTACAGGATTTGATGAAAAAACATTGAGGCAGGCGGGCGTGGATAAATCCGCCGGCATCATCGCCGGCTCCAACAATGATTCAAATAATCTGTCGATCATCATGACTGCGCGCGCAGTCAACCCGGACCTGTTCGTTGTCGCGCGACAAAACATCTACAACAACTATGACCTCTATACCGCTACGCATGCCAATCTGATCATGCGACCCAGAGAGATCACCGCAAGAAAGATACGGGCCGTTTTTCTTAATCCACTGCTAGTCGACTATTTAAAACTTGCCCGAAATTACGATGAAGAATGGGCCAATGTCACGGTCAGCAGGCTCAGTGCAGTGGTTGGTAAAAATAAGCCACACATTTGGACGGTCGAAATTACAGAAAAGTCATCTCCTGCCGTGGCAGAAGCGCTCGAACTGGGTCGATTCATCAACCTTGGACATATAACCCAGGACCCCGCCTCACGCTACCTAAAACTCAAATGTGTACCTTTACTACACCAGTGCGGTGAGCAGCAAACCATGATGCCCAATGAAGAGTTGGCGATCAAACCCAATGACAAAATACTGTTTTGCGGTACACGCGAAATCAAGAACAGCATGTACGTGACCCTCAGTGTCATGAGCAGCCTGAATTATGTAATGACTTTCCGAGACGAACCGGAATCGTTCATCTGGAGACTAATGGACCGCTATATGCACAAAACCGAGCGTCGGCGAGTACCGCGTCCGAAGCTCTGACGTGACCACTATTGACTGTTATAATAACGGGTTATTTCTCACAGACACGGCCCCGGTAGCTCAGCTGGATAGAGCAGCCGCCTCCTAAGCGGCAGGTCGGACGTTCAAGTCGTCTCCGGGGCGCCATCTTTGCGCACTGCATACTACTGCGATCTAATGTTAACCGCAGAGGCGCGGAGACACAGAGAGTTGTTATGGTTTTTGTAGGGCTAGCGATACGCAAGCTAATTCGCGGCTAAAGCCGCTCCAACGAAAACAGTGAAAGATCTCTGCGCTTCTACGGTTAACACGATTTTAAACTCGCAATCATAATGAGCCACCGGAATGGAATAGATACAGGTTGACCAAGCTGCGCCGCTTTGGGCAAACTGTGCGTTCTTAGTCCAGTTTTGGACATCGATCAACTC
>JABDQW010000104.1 GCA_013042055.1 Gammaproteobacteria bacterium
ATCGATATGGTCGCGGAATAATTCACGGTATGCCTTGCGTCGCTCATCGTCAGACACGCCTAGCTGGGTGTATATCGGGTGATTCTGTACAACGCCATCATCAACCTGCTGCGCATTCGCCTGGTAACTCGACCATTGATAGTCGCCTGGCGCCTCCACCATGCCTGCACGTACCGGATTCAACTCGATATAACGCATGCAGGTGAGCAGATAACCATCAGAGTCAATCAAACTCGACTTGAATCTGCCTTCCCATAAGGTACCGGTACGCTGATATGTCTTGTTGATGTAATAGACATAGCGCCTGCCAAGTGACTGCATCATTTCCGAAAGACCATGTTCTTTCATTCGTGTCGCCAACAAATGAACGTGATTTGTCATCAGCACATAGGCATGGATCCGGCAGCGATATTTGTTGGCCGCATGGATCAAATCTTTCAAATAACGCCGATAATCTTCCTCGGCAAAGAAACACGGTGCGCGGTTATTTCCACGCTGGATGACGTGTTGCGGTATTCCTGACAAATTGAGACGCGGCTTTCGTGGCATGCTGACCTCCTTGTTTGCATGTCTGGTGATACTGATTGATCTGCAGTAGCTTATATTAGCAACAATTGCTCTCTGACCCTAATGGCACTCAACTTTACAGATCTTGAGCCTTACACTTTTCGAAAAAGATCCTTTGAAACAAATGCTTGCAAACTGTGATTACAAAAGCAAAGAGCGCAACGTGGATAACCAATTGAATTTATTTGAGAATTTAACCGGACAGTAGTGGCAGAATATATCAATTAACCGTTTACCACTCGTGTACCTGATTCGCGCCGTTAACCACGAGGCAGATCCAGTCGGAACGGGGCCTTCAGACCGTCGCTGACAGCTTTATCGCGGCCGTAGATATCTTTCTGGAAGTTGACCCGACGGTCGTCATCGACGGTAACCGTAAAGTACATCAGGGCGACGGTTATGGGCTTTGACAGAAAAACGGTCTGGGTTTTTTCTGACTCGATCGTGGCCTCAACTTTTTCACTATCCCAGCCCTTGTTCTCCAGCAGCAGCGACGCGAGATCGAATGGTGATTGAACCCGTATGCAACCAGAACTGAAGGCGCGCTCGGTGCGATCGAACAGCGCTTTGCTGGGCGTATCGTGCAGGAACACGAAGTGCCCATTCGGAAAGATGAACTTGACGCGTCCCAGCGCATTCGTCGGTCCCGGCCGCTGCACGAGCTGGTACGGAAAGCCTCTGGCGCTGACGGATTCCCAGTCGATGGAACTAGGATCAACGATTGCACCGCTGCTGTCGCGGATATCGATATTCTTGGATTGCAGATACGCAGGGTCGCGCTTTGCGCGCGGCAGGATATCCTTGGCCAGTATCCCCGGCGGGACGGTCCAGGTCGGGTTGAATACGAGGTATTTCAGCTTCGACTTGAACACCGGCGTCTTCCGAAATGGCTTGCCGACTTGCGCGCGTGCGGTCCATACGATCTTTCGATCGCGGACCAGATACACGCGGAAAGCGGCGATATTGACCACGATGAACTCGTCCTCGATATCGTCGAATACCCAGCGGGCGCGTTCCAGGTTGACACGTATTTGCTCGATACGGTCTTCGACCGGTACATTGAGCGCGGCTAGTGTGGCTGACCCGACGATGCCATCGGCAGTCAGCCTGTGTCGTCGTTGAAATCGCTTGATGGCCTGTTCTACAGTCTCGTCGTAGACACCGGGTACGGTCGGTGCATAGGTGTCAGCCAGGTCGCCCGATATCTGCAGCCGCGTGATCAGCACGGGCACGCGAGCATCGGACATGCCAGGCTTTAATGTTGGCCCGCTGGCGACCGCGGGCCATCCGCCGGCGGCCTGGATGGCGCGATATTCGCTCAAGGCGTTCCTCAAGCGCTGATAGACAAAACCTCTCGGCAAGGCATCGTCGATGAACTTGGTCACAGAGCCGGAATCGATCGCTTTATGTATGATCGTTGCGGGGTCCTGGCCACCAAGTTCGCGCCGGAAGTTCCAGTCCGGATCCAGCTCCTCGGGATTCACTTTGCCGAAGCGCAAGTGGTAGCCCATTCGGATCAGGCTGTCGGTGAGCAACAAGTCGATGTCTGCGCGATGCCGTGGTGCAATGTTCTCGCCGCTACTGAGTAGTTGGTAGGCGGCGCTGATACGATCGGCATGGTAATCGGGCATGTCCAAACCCTGGTCGTAGCTGTCCTTTACGGCTTCAATCAACGAGGCCACCTGTTGCGGCCGGGTCCAGGCTGGTTCAAAGCCACGCCGCTCGTAAATCTCCGGTATCAGGCGGACCGCCGCCAGCAACGCCCCGTCGATGCTGACCTGTCCCGTCTCCCTTAGCTGCTCGATTCGCTCGCCTATCGCCTGACCGACGCTGACGTCAGCGCGCACCGCACTGTTGATGCAAGTGATGAATACCAGAGCCGTGATCGCCCAATTAATCTTCATTAGAATTCATCCCGGGTTTGTTTGATTGCATATATGGGGTCAGGTCTTTCCATGCAACATTATTATTCATTCTCTTTCACTATTCGACTTATTGTCGAGTAGTGTTTATCAAAATATTCACCGATATCTTTTAATGTATATCCGCCTGATAAATAGGCATGACATATCGCTTTTTTCTGATCCGGGTATTTTCTTTCATAATACGCCAGCGATTTCGGTATTTTCCTTTTATGTAGCTGTGGGACTTCACTTAACGAGTCTAGTTTATTAATAAGCTTTTGCTGTTTATTGATAAATCGCTCTGATCCGAGAAATATCTGGTTTTGTACATGATGCCAGGGTGATGGTAACCCGATGCCTTCTCTTACAAAATCAATATACTTTCTTATGGCTATTTTACGTCGTTTTGCCAACTGTCCCAGTATCCAGTCAGTCTCAAGCCAGGGCTGTGCATTAACTTCACCAATCATGGCTTTGTAACTACTCCATTTCCATTCATCGATGTTTTTTGTCCTATGGGCTCTTATCGGATTCAATACAACATAACGGGCCAATTCCAACAGGTATGCATCGCGTTCTACCAGGATACCCTTATACCGTCCCTGAAACACATGGCCCACTCGTCCATGATGCTTATTATAATACTGGGTATAAACCCCATTGAGTTGGCGCATGCCTTGAGAAAGATTGGCTTCCGCGGTTTCTATTACTACATGATAGTGATTATCCATCAGACAATAGGCATGGCTACGCCAATTAAAACGCCTGCAAACATTACCCAATATCTCTAGCCATTTTTCCCGGTCTTCATCATCGTCATAGATAACCTCACGCCTATCCCCCCGTGAGGTTATATGATACAAACCGTTTGCCAGTTCTAGTCTTAGTGGTCTTGCCATTGGGGCAGTGTAGCATAAAATGTGGCATGGAAAGACCTGACCCCTTTTATCTGACCCCTTTTATCCTTTGACCCCTTTTATCCTTTGTTAGGTGTACCCATCTCAACATAATCCACGTTGGTTGAGATGGGCAGGTCAAAACATTATGTCTAGCTGAAAGGTGGCAGACATTTAGAACAAATCGAGACCACCTATTCAGCTATCGGCTCAAAGCTGAACTTCTGTCCGCCGATCGAAGCTTCGTACATCAAACCACCCTTCGCACGCGTAAATATGGCCATGCCTTTGTGGAAGCCTGCTTCTGCCTGGGAACCGGCTGTACCGCCCGGTGACGCACTTGCGCTTGAACCTGTACTTCCGGCTTGCGCCTGCGCGCCGGCCGTGATCGCAACAGCACTGACCCCGGCACCAAATTCGAAATTACCGCCGGTAAATTCTTTATAAGCACGCTCGTCCTCAAAGAAGATAACTTGACTATACGCCTGGCCACCGAACTGCCAACCTATAGTCACCTGGGTCATGGAGGTTTTTCCTGTAAGCTTTTCATCTACATACACCTGCCCTGAACCATGTGCGCCACCAATACCAAAGCCACCTTTGCCAATTGTTGGAAAAATGGCATAGCCATAGGCTTCCTTGAAATACGGCGCGACCACAGGCGAATCTTTGAAAACCTTGGCGGCTTGAGTAAATTTATCGGCCGACACAAGGCATGGCACCACAGCAAGGGCAGCAACAGCAACTGCCAGAAAAGAACGCAACTTGTCCATCGAATAACTCCTTACGTTACACAAATGATTTAGTGGAAAACGAATTTAGCATTTCACAATGACCAGGTGTGAATCAAATACCAAAATCAAACTGAGGTGTCAAAAAACAATCACCCCTTTTTGCCTTTTTGTTGAAATTATGAATCAGGCTAGAGGCCACAACTCCAACGGCATACGATGACTATGATTTCAAACAGGCTCGTCAAGTTCAACACATTCACCTGATTACCAATCAATTCTAAAGTATTGCGAACGTCCACATAGGGTCGACGACCGTTCTCCAGTGTTCGCTAATATTGGGTTTCCTAACAGATGGCTTCGGGTAGATTGCGGTATTTTGTCAGAAGCGAATATTAGGGAAGCTCTGAATAATTCATCCCTGAATTATCAGAGCACGGGAAACATAAAATGCGATATACTGTTTCCCTTCATCTTCAATCGCTTAAGGCGATTAAAAATGGCGGCGCATTCGTGCGCCGCGGAAACTCTAAATTAATCAGAGTTTCCTTAGCATATCGTGAGAGGCCGCTTCTGGTCTACTTCCAGCCTGAATAGCCATTTAAGCTCGGCGGGACCTTGTAAGCAATTTCTCGCCCGCGTTTCTCCCCAGGGGGCGAAATGTCTGTCATTTCGACCAACGGGAGACATCTCCCGTGGTTCAGGAGATATCTCCCTACGGTCGAGATGACAGCATTGAATTGTATTTTGCACGTTGTTAGGTTGTGTTATCCAGGTCTAGCCCGCATTTCTCACCAGGCGGCGCGGAATATTGATAAGGCATAGTTTTTTTTGAGATAAACCAGGATGGCTAAAATACAGTGTGTTATTCGAACATGCCTGTCACGGTTCAGGCTGGTCTTCGTGTGCGTAAGCTTGCTCTTCACTCAAACCGTAGCTATGGCTACGCTTTTTGCTCCAGAGCGGCGCTTACGAACACGAATCCGGCGCCTGCTCCCGTGATCCTGGTGAGAAGTGCGGGCTAGCTAGCCCGCATGTTTTAAGGCACTGGCGCTTTCATGCGAGCGTGGTAGAGTATCTATTCGAATACGCGGCGGCGCCGTGCCAGTACCTCCATATGACGGGAACCGATCTTGCGCTCAACCCTATCGAAAAAAGTACAGGATATGGCTGGTATCTGTATCGGCCTTGTGCTTTTTCTGACTGTATTCTGCGCGCAGGCCGCGCTGAACCGGCCGCTGTCAGCGGACGGCGAACCCACCGAAATTCAAGCTGTCGGCGCACTACTCGATGTCGACAA
>JABDQW010000063.1 GCA_013042055.1 Gammaproteobacteria bacterium
CGACGGCTTCACCGTCAGCAGACCTAAGCTGGTATTTTCGCTGCCAGACGTCGAATGACACCGGTTGCAGCGCTATGTCTAGCGGGTCTTCGGTTGCGTTACAGGGCCGTTCGACGGTGCTCATTGGCCCATTTCGCGGTAGCCAGGTTTACTGGATACTCTACGTGGTATCGAATTAAGCAAAACATTGCAACATGCTGGACGTAAGATCATCAATTACAGGTATTATTCTAGTGTAAAATACACGCGCCGATATCCATTGTTATGAATCCGCGAACAACGCCAATCACGCAAAGTGAGTTTTATTCTTCTAAGTTTTATTTGCGTCCTTTGCGTTGTTTGCGGACATTTTGACCATAAGCTGTAGTCGTTGTGGTAACACGTCGAATTTCAAATGACATACGGAGGTTGCCATGTCGCAGTTGTTCCTCGCAATGACAAACCACTCGGCGTCTCTGCGCCTCTGCGGTTATATATTGCACGCGAGTTACACCTTAGCCTGACTGCAAACGCACACGAATCGCATCTTCGAGTTCGAGTTCTTCCAGGTGCAACGACATCTCACGCAAGGCTTGATCGATCTCCGGCAAGATGATGTTTTCCAGCGCACGTGAACGCCGTTCGGTGACGCGGTATTCGGCTAGCAGACGGTAGAGGTTACCTGAGACACCCGCGAGTTCGGCACTTTTCTGCACTATGTCTCGATAGAGCGTGCGGCAGCGCTCCGCGGCAGCGGACGGGTAAACCGCTTTGACCGGTTCAGCCGTGTCAGGCCCGAATGCCAGCTCGGTGTCGACTAGAGTGACTCCCATCAGGTTCCGTGGCCTTCGTTGCCACTCAGCATCGGTCAGGCGGGTGGTCGCATAGACCTGTAGGCCATCCAGGCCATGATGGCTGATCGCCGCCGCCAGCGCCGCCCTCGCGCTAGCGTGCAACTCAGTCAGCTCCTGGTTCAACGCTTGATAGCGCTGCAACTGTTGCAGCAATTCTGACGCCAGTAGCAAGCGCTTCTCGTCGAGGAAGACATATGCCTCCCTGACGACCGATTGTTCATTCATCAACTCGAGAATAGCGGCCCGTGTCGGTGCCTGCGAGGTTGTGGCCATACGCCTGCTTTTTCCTCTGCGTCCCGTTCGATGTACTCCTTGATTTGCCGGTCATTAAGACGAATCAGTTGACTGGTGGGCAGCGTACCTAACAGTTTCCAGCCGATCTCCATACCGGCCCGCAAACTGCGTTCGCCCTGTTGGTTGATGAACTCCCGCTCGAAGCGATCGCCAAAGTCCAGGAACAGGCGATCGGTCTCGGTCAGGCCGTCGCGCCCGACGACACTGGCGAGCACGCGCACATGCACCGCGCGTGCATAGGCTGCATACAATTGGTTGGCCAGATCGGGGTGGTCCTTATGCGTAAAGCCTTCACCGGTGCCGTCTTTCATCAGTCGTGACAGACACGGCAGCACCTTTACCGGAGGATAGATACCCGCGCGGTCGAGTTCGCGGTCGAGCACGATCTGGCCTTCGGTGATATAGCCGGTCAGGTCGGGTATCGGGTGGGTGATGTCATCCGAGGGCATCGTCAGGATGGGCAACTGCGTCAATGAACCGGACACGCCCTTGATGCTGCCAGCCCGCTCGTACAAAGTGGCCAGATCGGAGTACATGTAACCGGGAAAGCCCTTCCTGCTCGGGATTTCGCCATGGCTGGCCGAGACTTCGCGCAGAGCCTCGCAATAGTTGGTCATATCCGTCATCACGACCAGCACGTGCTTGCCCTGTTCAAACGCCAGGTATTCGGCGGCTGTCAAAGCATAGCGCGGACACAGCAGGCGTTGTGTACTCGAATCGGAGGCGAGATTGAGGAATAACAAGGTATGCTCCAGCGCGCCGCTGGCTTCCATCGCCGAACGGAACAATTCTGCCGAATCGTAGGGTACACCGATCGCCACAAACACCATCGCGAACGCATCGCTGTGCGCCGTTTTCTCGGCGTCATTGCGTAAATGGGCCTGGTGCGCGATCTGTATCGCGAGCTGGTCGTGCGGCAGGCCGGCACCCGAGAATATCGGTAGTTTCTGTCCGCGAACCAGACTGTTCATGATATCGATCGTTGAAATACCAGTCTCGATAAAATCCGTCGGTCGCTCGCGTTCAGCCGGGTTGATCGAAAAACCGTCGATGCGCAGCGCCGTCTCGGCCGGCACCGGCGGACCGTTATCGATGACGCGACCAACGCCATCAAAGATACGGCCGAGCATCTCCGGTCCGACGGCGAATGTTAATGGCTCGCCAAGAAAGCGGACACGCGTGTCTTCCACACCCAAGCCCGAGGTTGATTCCAGAACTTCAACTGTGAGCGACTTATCATCGATGGCAGCGATACGCCCTAGCCGCACCTTAGCTTCACGGTCTTCGATCTCGACCGCTTCGTTCAAACCAACATCGACGGTGCGCTGCAGAAACAGCAGCGGGCCTTCAAGCCCGGTCACCGCATGATCGGCGTAGACATCAGCCTTCATCACGCTCGGCCTCGTATTTCGCACTGCGTGTCAATTGCTCGAAAGCCTCATCCAGCTCGTCGCGCAAGTCTTCAAAATCATCCAGCTCGTCTTCGCCAATGTCCTCACCCATGCGCCGTAGTTTACGCATCACCGGTAGTGCGCTGATGGATTCGACACTGTGGTCCAATTCGATCGCATTTCTGGACAGCCGGATGAAACGGCTGATCATCTGCATCATTTCGATCTGGCGCTCGGCCGAACAGTAACGGTCGACCTCCGAAAAAGCCGACTGGCGTAGAAAGGCTTCGTTGATCAACTCGGCACAAAGCAGCACGTGCTGCTGACGCGGCGGCAGCGCGTCCTTGCCGATTATTCGCGCCATGCGTTCGAGTCGGGCCTGCTCTTCCAACAGCGCCAGAAACTTCTGACGTTGGCGTCCCCAGGTGGGGTGGCCGTGCTGACTCCAGAAATGGTTCAGCGCGTCGACATCGCGCGAATAGGACTGCAGCGGATGTATCGCCGGGTAGAAGCGTGCCTGTGCCCGCACGGCATCGAGCCCCCAGAAACAGTGCACATAGCGTTTGGTATGGGTCGTCACCGGTTCCGAGAAATCCGCCGATGGTGGGCTCACGGCACCAATGATCGTCAGCGAACCTGCTTTGCCCGATAATGTAGAAACGTTCGCTGCGCGTTCATAAAAGTCCGCCTGCCGGCTGCTCAGATAAGCCGGGTATCCCGCTTCACCCGGGAGCTCGCCGAGACGCCCGGATATTTCCCGCAAGGCTTCGGCCCAGCGACTGGTGGAGTCTGCCATCAGGGCGACGCGCAGACCCATATCACGGAAGTATTCGCCCACGGTCACCGCTGTGTAGATGCTGGCTTCACGCGCCGCCACCGGCATATTGGAGGTGTTGGCGATTATGACGGTACGCTCCATCAGCGGCCGCCCGGTGCGAGGATCTTCCAGTGACGGAAAATCGTGCAACACACTGGCCATCTCGTTGCCGCGCTCGCCGCAACCCACGTAGATGATCACATCCGCATCGCACCATTTAGCCAGGGTCTCCTGCAGTACGGTTTTACCGGTGCCGAAACCACCCGGCATCGCGGCGCGGCTGCCGCAGCCGACCGGAAAAATACTGTCGAGTATACGTTGCCCGGTAAACAGCGGACCTTTGACCGGCCTGCGCTGCAGTACTGGTCTGGGCTGCCTGACCGGCCAGTAGTGACTCATACTGAGTTCGCGTACCTCGTTGTCACCGCAGTCGAGTACGCACAGGGTTTCATCATCGGTGTACTCGCCGGCCGGCTTGATCGAGACCACTCGGCCATCACAATCGGGCGGTGCCATACAGCGTTGCAGCCGGGCATGCTTGCGCGTGACCGAACCGAACAGGGTTCCGCGTGTGATCAGGTCACCTTCCTCGACCAACGGACTAAAACGATATGTTTCACCGTTGGTTTTGTCACCGATACCCGGTTTGACATATCGCCCCTGTTGCTTCAGCGGCCGCAGCAGGCCATCGAAAATGTTGCCGAGCATACCGGGCCCGAGTTTTACCGCTAATGGCGAACCGGTTGCGTTAACCGGATCCCCCGGCTTCAAACCGGAGGTGTCTTCATAAACCTGAATCACAGACTCGCTGCCATTGATGCGTATCACTTCACCGAGCAGTCGCTGCGGTCCGACTTTTACGGCTTCGTTGATGTGAAACGGCATTCGCATCGTTGCACGCAACACCGGACCGCTGATCGAATTGATCACGGCATCGTGAACGTGACCATCAGTCATGATGACCACCTGCCCGTTTGATTTGCGCGATCAACTTGGCTTCGATCGTCGTTTTCTGTTTCAACAAGCCATCGAGTGTGGCGTCAATGACGGTCCCTTGCGCGATGATGCGAACACCCGCTTCGATATCCTCACAGCCCTGTAACTCCGCTTCTTTGCCGCTGATGTCGATTTGTTTTTTCAGCCAACTGCGCTCGTGCTCACTCATAGCCGTTGGGTGTTCAACATGCACATCCGTGTGCAACAAACGCGCGGCGGCACTTGTGATGACCCCATCCAACCACCTGCGCCGTGATTCAGTACTGTTCCACAACGCCAGCATGGCGTCGCGCAACAACGGCCAAGCCATGTCCGCGACGGCTCTGTCCGCTTTCTGGTGTTGCTGTCGCAGCAGCGTCTGATTGCGCGCGAATGCTGAAGACACACGCTGGCTACGCTTCTCACGTAAAGCGCTAACATGGCGGTGCATACGGGCACGGCTTTTTGTATGCGCTTGCTGGACGATCTTGCTGGCATGCTGCCGCGCATGGTCGCGCAGCTGCGCACAGCGCTCCTCGCGGTTTTCAACCACGATACCGAGCAGGTGCTCGACCGTCTCAGCCTGTTGCTGGGGGTCTGACTCTGAACGATTCATTCCAACATGCCCAGTTGTTGGTGTACGCGGGGAACGATGTCCGGGACTTCATGTCGGCCGCGCACATCGGGAACAACGAGCACCGGCGGTTCGATGTCCGCCAGTAATGCATCGAGATCGGCGCTATTCAAGTCCTGCACTGCGCTGCTGCTGACCAGTACCAGTGACGCCCGCTCGCGAGCCTGCTGGATCAGCGCGATCACGTCACTGCCGTCCGTGATATGAACATCGATGCCGCATAGCCGAAAACCGGCCGCGCTGACTTCATCACCAATGAATTCGGCGACTGACATAGCGATCACTGCCTACCTTATATAATCTGGTTCAGTATCAGAATCGATACGATCAGACCATAGATTGCGATGCCTTCGGCCAAGCCGATCACGATCAAGGTGCGCCCCAGGATCTCGGGTTTTTCGGCCATCGCACCGATGGCGGCACTGCCCACGTTGGACACGGCCAAACCAGCCCCGAGGGCCGACAACCCGGTCGAAATCGCCGCCGCGATAAAACCCCAGGAAACTGCACCTTCGGGTAATGCCGATGGCACCGCAGCACTATCGGCGGCCATGACCGGTGAGATGCCGAGCAGTAGCAGTGCGCTCACGCAAACAACGCCGATAAAGCCAAGATGGCCCAGCCAGAGAATCACCTTCATCATATCAAGCTTCATATTAACTCCTTTCGGTTCAATTCAGTATTCACGCTCAGGGATGCGTGACCCCGGCCAACGGACCGGATAGTGGTTTGAAGACACGGCCGTTGGCCTGCAGGAAACGAATGAAAAATTCGAACAGGACCAGCCGTGTCGTCTGAATGCTGACGACCAGACCCTCCAACGCGATGACGATGATGTTGCCCAGCAACAGAATCAACAACGCAACGATGGGGGAAGGCGTGTTGTCTGCCATGACATTGAAAGCTAGCGACAGACCGGCGTGTGCCAGTGCAAACGCGCCCACTCGAGCAAACGACAGCGTGTTCAGCAACAATTGCATCATTTTCTCCAGCAGTGCCGCGAGAGCCGTCATCACCGCGAGTATCTTGCCGCCCGCAAGCAGCAGGTTGCCGATCAGATACCAGGTCAATGCACTGACGACGATCAGCACACTCGCGGTCCCCTGCAGAAAGAAAGCCGAGATAATACCCAGGTATATCCCGACGACGGGCGCTTCGATGTTTAGCCAGCGCAACCATTCTCCGCGCCAGCTCGATTCTATGGCGTTGATAATCATGCCTAGCATGATGATCAGCACACCGGCGATAAGCGGCACGAGGAGTACCGGCAGCGGCTGCTGAATTGGGTGCACCCAGAGCGCGGGTATCAGATCCTCACGTCCGAACACACTGCCGAACAGGAAACCGAACATCATCGCTGAGATGCCGTTCGCAATCAATATGCGTAGCAACGGCCATCGCTTGTGCAACATGACGCCTGCCAAAATTAGCACCAGCCCCTGACCGACATCACCGAACATGTAGCCAAACAACAGCGGCACCATGACAGCGAGTATACGGCTGGGATCGGCTTCGTCACGGCCCGGCGTTCCCAACAAGCCGGCGAAGATTTCGAACGGTTTCGCCCACCACGGGTTTTGCATCACCATCGGGGGACGGGCACCTTCGGGTGTGTTTGGGAAATGCAGTATCGCGTGGCTGGACATCAGATCCAGCGCCTTGTGTAATCGGTGCCCGCCGAGGTCGCTGGTCCATCCCGTGATCCAGGCAAAATTAGTCGACGCCGGTAACCTGGATACGTTGCGTATAAACCAGTTCATCCTGCCGATTTCACCCAGCGCCTGCGAGACATGGTGTCGCCCCGCCAGATTGTTGATTTCATGCTGCAGCCGTTGCTCGTGTCGCTCAAACACCTGAAGCCTGTCATCGACAAGTTCAAGCGCATCCTGCTGACGGGAGGGTAATGGCGGCAATCGCACAGCGGTGTATTTTTTAACCGCCAGTTCGGCCGTCAAATTATCGAGATCATCGCACGATCCCACCAGCAGCATGAAGACGCGGCCTTGGGTTGGAATCTCACGCCATAGCATGTTGTCCGGGATGCGCTTCAGTCGCGTCTTTGACGGCAACAAATACAACCGTGCCGCAACGGTTGGCCCGGCTGTCGTCAGCAGCTTATAGTCCAGCTCTGAAGCGGATTCGCTGGACAGAAGCTCACGCAATAGGCGCAGATCTGTTAATCGGCTGCTGATGATCTCCAGCTCATCTATCCTGGGTTGCGCCTGTCGTTCCCAGTCATTTAAACAAGCCAGTGCTTTGTCGAGTATCTCGCCCGGACTGCCATTGAACGGGCTCATACCGGTATCGGGCTGCGGCCACCAAGATGCGTACTCGCGCCCCAGTCGACTGAATTCATCGACGCGTGACTGCAGATCCTGCAAATCCATTTGCATTCGGCTCTGATCATGCCACTCCAGTTCGATCGCACCCGTGGTGGCCAGTGCTTCGAGCGTGTCGGTGAGTTCATCGTGCGTGGTCAACAGCTCGAACCAACGGGTATCGGTAGGCCGCATGTTCATTGTGGCATCCTCAACGCGACCTCCTGAGACTGCTGGAAATACAAGCGCTGCATCAGGTCATTGCGGAGGCGGTGGATATCCAGGGCAACCATCGCAAGATAGGCGAATACGGCCGCGGGGAGAAAGGCATAGCGGCGATAGACTAAACGTAATCGCTCGTTAATGATTTCATATTCTGTCGGTGACATCGCCTCCTGGTGCTTCGATTGCAGTTGCATCTGGGCGTGTAATTTACGTTCAAGTAATAGACGTTGAAGTCGTGCAATACCCTGGTTTTGCAGGCTCGATTCAGGGCGCAGGGCATTCCATTGAGTCAACCATCCCGTCAATATGGACCCACTCTGTTGCCACTTGTCGACCATGACGCCGTTGCCCGCCCGCCGGATTGCCTGTAAACACTGCGTGGGATCATCAGCGATGAAATTGCTGATATCCGGATCGGACCTGATCCACGTCAATGGTTCTCCGCCGTCGACAAGGTACTGAAGCACGGGCAGATCGACCAGACGCTTGACCCATTGCAGGGATTTTCGCCAATCCGTCGGCATCCAGCCGGCGACTTCATCGACGTGAGAACGGTATTTCTGCCTCAGCGTCAGTTCGATCTGATGACTACTGTGGTTCGTACCGAGCCCGAGTACCCAGTGGCGTAGCGGCATCTGCTGGGCGGTCTGCAGGTAACTGCTCAGATCGTGTATTTTGTGCAGTTTCAACCACACGCCCGCATCGGCGCGCCGACCATAGCGTGACTGTATACGTGCTTGAGCATAAGCGGTTCCCGGTATGACGATCATGATCGCGTCCGCCTTCGGTCGAGATCCGGGCTAGTCATCGACCTGGCACAGCTCCACCGCTAGATCCTCGATCACATCCCGCAGTCTGTCTGCATCAATCGCTTTGCTGGCATCGTGTCTAAGTTCGATAGCACCATCTCTTTCAATCGCCTTGATTTCCCTGTCGAGCTTGTGACCGTAACGCATTTCCAGATGGGTGATACGCTGATCCGTCCGTGCATTAATAGCTTGCGCCCGCTTGCGCGCATCCGTAATGATCTGCTGGGCTTCTCGTTCACACTCCTGTATGGCCTGTTCTGCGTCGCGCTCTGCCTGGAGAACCCGCTGTATCGCATCATCAGCCGGGGGAGAGGCGTTTCGTATATTGTTGTTCATAAACTATTTTTTCAACGATGTAAGAAACCGGACATTCGCATCAGAGCGCGAATTGTCTCAAGGCAAAGGTTGCCTACGGGCAAAAAACGATAAAGGCAATCAACGCTCACCTCCACCCCGATAGACTGACAATCGCTGCGGATAAGCCTGTTGGACACATTCAACTCCAAAGATATTACAAGATTTCGAATCCCAGATGTTGCTATAATCCGCCCCTGTCTGAACTGTGAACCCATAAAAACAATGAAGTACCCGGTAAAACATGTCATCAGCCTCAGCGTCGTGCTGTTTCTGTTGTGGCTCGGGCTGTCAGGTCATTGGACACCATTGCTGGTGTCGCTCGGCATCGTGTCGACTTTGTTGACGGTCTACATCGCGCACCGTATGGATGTCATCGACCATGAAACCTATCCCGCCCACATGCGCCTGCTGATGTTTCGCTTCTGGTTTTTTCTGGCCCGGGAAATCATTGCGGCCAACATCGACGTGATCCGCCGTGTGTTCAAACCCGGTAAGAACATCAGCCCGCAGATGATCAAATTACCGGTAACAATGGAAACCTGTCTTGCCCGGGTGATCTATGCCAATTCGATCACGCTGACACCGGGCACGGTCAGTGTGAACCTGGAAAAGGACAGCGTCACAGTTCACGCATTGAGCATAGAAGGCGCGGAGGAACTGCGCAGCGGCCGTATGGCCCGGGCGATTCCCCAGGACTACGTGGAAGAATAGCCATGATCCTCGCCGTGGCCGCCATTGCTATCCTGGTTACCATCGCCCTTGCGCTGGCACGAGCATTCATGGGTCCGACCTTGTACGACCGGATCCTGGCAGTGAATATGGTCGGAACCAAAACCGTGCTGTTGATAGCCGTTCTGGCGGTGCTCTCCGGGCGCACCGAGATCATCGATATCGCGCTGATCTACGCGCTAATCAACTTCATCGGTGTCGTCGCCGTATTGAAGCTGGTCGAACACGGTAATTTTTATGCGTCCGGTGAAGAGGACTAACGCATGCGAGTGAGTCCATGATTCTTATCGAAATGCTTAGCTGGCTGTTCATCGGTGCCGGCGCATTGCTGGGTATCGCCGGGGGTATCGGCATACACCGATTCCCGGATTTTTATTCCAGACTGCACGCGGCCGGCACCACGGATACCCTATGCGCCGCCTTGTTCCTGATCGGACTGGCGATGCAGACCGGTGTTTCTGTCGCCAGCTTCAAACTACTGTTGATCTTTGCTTTTCTGTTTTTCAGCAGCCCCACGGCTTCGCATGCACTCGCTAATGCCGCCATGTTGGGCAATCTCAAGCCTTATCTCGATGAAAACAACGCGGACCAACAGCCTTGATAGACACCCTGATTGACATCACCCTGCTGGCATTTCTGGTATTCACAGCTGTGGCGATTATCCGTATGCGTAACCTGTTCGTGATCATCATGCTGTTCAGTCTCTACAGTCTGTTCTCTGCAGGGCTTTTCGCGGTTATGGACGCAGCCGACGTCGCCTTCACCGAGGCCGCCGTCGGTGCCGGCATATCCACGGTGCTGATGCTGGGTACGCTGGCGCTGACGAAAAATCATGAAGAAAAGCCGCCGTCGCATCTCGCACGGCTGCCATTGCTCGTCGTACTGGTGACTGGTGGCGCTCTGGTCTATGGCACTTATGACATCCCGTCGTTCGGTGATCCGGCTTCGCCGGCACAAACGCACGTAGGCCCCTATTACATACAGCACGGCAAGGAGGACACCAGCGCACCCAATATCGTCACCGCTGTTCTGGCCAGCTACCGTGGTTATGACACGCTCGGCGAAGTCACCGTGATCTTTACCGCCGGTATCGGCGTGATGCTACTGATCGGTGGCCGCCTGATGCGTAAACAAAAGCGCAAGGATCAGCGATGAAGCACAACCTGATACTCCGCCTGATCGCTAAATTCCTGTTTCCGGTCATTGCGCTGTTTGCGTTCTATGTCCAGTTCCATGGTGACTATGGACCGGGTGGTGGTTTCCAGGCGGGCGTGATCCTCAGTGTTGCCTTCATTTTCTACGCGCTGGTCTATGGGCTGAAAACGACCGAGGAAATATTACCGCCCCACGTGTTGCGTTTGCTTGCCAGCAGTGGCGTGTTGATTTATGCCGGCACCGGTGTTGTCAGCCTGTTGATGGGCGAGAATTTTCTCGACTATGACCCCCTCTCGTCCGAGCCGGCAGCAGGCCAACATCTCGGCATTCTGGTGATCGAACTGGGCGTTGGCATTACCGTTAGTTCGGTGATGCTGATGATCTTCTACGCTTTTGCCGGCAGAGGCCAGCCATGATCGACATCATCTTCGGGCATTACAATTACTGGATTGTGGTTGTGTTGATGATGGCAGGATTCTACACCGTGATCAGCCGCGGCAACCTGATCAAGAAAATCGCCGGCATCAACATATTCCAGACATCGGTGTTCCTGCTTTATATCAGTATCGGTTATGTCGAAAAAGGCACTGCACCCATTATTGCTGAGGGTTATACGGTCTACTCGAATCCCCTGCCCCACGTGCTGATACTGACCGCTATCGTCGTCGGTGTCGCGACGACCGCGTTGGGATTGGCGTTGGTGGTTCGCATCAAGGAAGCCTATGGCACCATCGAAGAAGACGAAATCCATGATCAGGACATGTCGCTGTGATCGAACAACACCTGAGCCTACTACTGGTCGTCATTCCCTTGATAGCCGCTCCGGTCACCGCGATGCTGCCCGGTCGCAGACTACCCTGGTTATTTACGCTGAGCGTTACCTGGGTATGCCTATTGCTCGCCAGCTGGCAACTTTCCGTGGTCATGAACGGCAGTGTCATCAGTTACGAACTCGGCGGCTGGGCACCGCCCTGGGGCATCGAATACCGCATTGACGCGATGAATGCGCTAGTCGCGTTTATCGTCG
Organism: Gammaproteobacteria bacterium; assembly: GCA_013042055.1. Classification (GTDB taxonomy): domain Bacteria; phylum Pseudomonadota; class Gammaproteobacteria; order SZUA-229; family SZUA-229; genus JABDQW01. Next base: position 11,565 of record JABDQW010000063.1, read on the forward strand.
CCGCCATCGCCGCTGTCACCCTGCCCTATGCCTTGCGTAGTGTCGAAAAGGAAATCCCCGAGTATCAGACATCGCTGTTCTACGCCGCAATTCTGCTTTGCCTGGTGGGTTTGCTCGGCATCGTTCAAACCGGTGATGTCTTCAATCTGTTCGTATTTCTCGAGATCTCCTCGTTATCGTCCTATGTGCTGATCGCGATGGGCAAACAGCGCCGAGCACTGACCGCCGCCTACCAATACCTGATCATGGGCACAATCGGCGCAACCTTCTTGCTGATCGGAATCGGCCTGATCTATGCCGAAACCGGCACGCTGAACATGCTGGATCTGAATCAGCGCCTGCAACCGATTATGGAGCATCGTACCGTACACACCGGCTTTGCCTTCATCGTTGTCGGTATCGCCCTGAAACTCGCCTTGTTCCCGCTGCACCTGTGGTTGCCCAATGCCTATACCTACTCGCCCTCTGTGATCAGTGTGTTTCTGGCTGCAACTGCAACAAAAGTCGCCGTCTACATCATGCTGCGCATGGTGTTTACCGTATTCTCCAGCAGCTTGGTCGTCCTTACGAGTTATATGTTCCTGGTGCTCGGCATTGTCGGTGTCATCCTGCCTTCGATATCGGCGATATTCCAGACCGATGCCAAACGCTTGCTGGCCTACTCCAGTATTGCGCAGATCAGTTACATGGTTCTCGGAATGGGTTTCGCATCGGTGTTGGGGTTGACCGCAACGCTGGTACACGTGTTCAATCACGCGCTAATGAAAGGGGCACTGTTCATGGCAATCGGCGCCATCGTCTACCGCGTCGGTTCGAGCCGACTGGAAAATTTTCAGGGCCTGGGACGACAAATGCCGTGGACCTTTAGTGCGATCCTAATCGCTGGTTTGAGTCTGATCGGCATCCCAGGAACGGCCGGATTCATCAGCAAATGGTACCTGGTACTCGCCGCGCTCGAACAGCAGTCCTGGCTGATCACCGGGGTGATTCTGCTGGGTTCGTTATTGGCCGTGATCTACGTGTGGAAAATCGTCGAGATCATGTTCTTCCGGCCAGTTCCCGAAACGGTAATTGAAGTCAGAGAAGCACCGGCCTCGTTACTGATACCGACGTGGGTGCTGGTGAGCGCCAACCTGTTCTTTGGCTTCAACACCGAACTGACCGTGGATGTTGCCGGTACCGCGGTGCGCTTATTAGGAGTCACCGCTCCATGACCGAAGCCCAGGTGCTGCTGCTGGTGTTGGGCCTTCCGTTTATCGGCGCCGTCGGCATTGTTCTGACGAGGCACAGGCCCAATCTGCGTGAAGCAGTGACGCTGATCACCGCGTCTGCCGTGTGCGCTCTGGTGCTGATGATATATGGCCAATTTCAGGCCGGCACGCCCTTCGCTGTCGATATTGCCGAACCCCTACCGGGTCTGCTGATCCGGTTCGAAATCGAACCGCTGGGCATGCTGTTCGCCCTGGTCGCCGGCAGCCTGTGGCTGATCACGTCGATCTACGCGATTGGCTACATGCGCGGCCATCATGAGGTCAACCAGACAAGCTTTTACGCGATGTTCGCGATCGCCATCGGCAGCACCCTCGGCGCGGCGTTTGCTGGCAATCTGTTGACGTTGTTTCTGTGTTACGAAATCCTGACGATATCGACGTATCCACTGGTAGCACACGCGGGCACGGCCGAAGCGCGGCGTGGTGCGCGCACCTATATCGGCATTCTGCTCGCCACGTCGATCGGTTTACAGTTACTCGCAATACTGATCACCTATGCGATCACCGGCACGTTGGATTTCCGCGAAGGCGGCATTCTGGCAGACAAACTCGACCCCGCCTGGGCAGGTCTGTTGTTGGCACTCTATATCTTTGGAATCGGCAAGGCCGCCGTGATGCCATTTCATCGCTGGTTACCGGCCGCCATGGTGGCGCCGACCCCAGTGAGTGCGTTGTTGCACGCGGTGGCCGTGGTCAAAGCTGGCGTCTTCACGGTACTCAAGGTCACGATCTATATTTTCGGCACCGATTTCATTACCCAATCCGGCGCCAACGACTGGATCATCTGGTTCGCCGGTGCGACGATTCTGCTGGCCTCATTGATCGCGATGCGCCAGGATAACCTGAAGATGCGGCTGGCCTATTCGACCGTCAGCCAGCTCAGTTATATCGTACTGGGCGCCTTGCTGGCGACGAATATGAGTCTGCTCGGCGGTGCGCTGCACATCACCATGCACGCCTTCGCCAAGATCACCTTGTTCTTCGCCGCCGGCGCGATCCTGGTCGCCGCCAACAAGACGCTGATCAGCGACATGGGTGGACTCGGCCGTGCAATGCCGATCACCTTCGGCGCGTTCCTGGTTGCCAGTCTCAGCATCATCGGCCTGCCGCCCTTCGGTGGCATGTGGAGCAAATGGTATCTGGGCATGGGTGCTGTCGAAACCGGCCAGTGGCTGCTGCTGACGGTATTGATGATCAGCTCGCTGCTGAACATCGCCTACCTGCTGCCGATTCCGATCCGGGGCTTTTTCGGGAAAACCCGGGATGGCACCCACTATCACCATATAACGGAGGCGCCGAAGAGTTGTTTACTGGCGATGGCGCTTACATCGCTGGCCTGTCTGCTGCTGTTTTTCTACCCCGATCCTTTTTATCAGCTGGCGTTGAGCGCAGCCGGAGGACAATAACATGCCTGACCCCGATCAAAAACAGTACCTGTTCGATAAACCGCGCAATGTAGCGCGGCTGCTGGGTGGTTTTTACGTCGTTTGCGTGTTGTTGTTCGTGCTCGATTTCATCCTGCACCGGCACGTCTACCTGACGTGGGAAAATCTGCCTGGTTTTTATGCTCTGTTCGGCTTTGTTGCCTGCGTCGCACTGGTTCTGATCGCTAAAGAAATGCGTAAGGTGGTGATGCGCAAGGAAGACTACTACGATGTGGATGAGTGAGCTGCCGCCGTTTATACCGTTCTTTATAGCAGCGCTGCTGGCGCTGTTCACCCGTGGCTGGGTGCGTGGCCTGATCGTACTGGCAACGCCAGTGCTGGGAGGTCTTCATCTCTGGCTTGATGTCGAACCCGGTATTAACCAGACGGTGTCCATCCTTGAATACGAACTGAGCGTCATGCGCACCGATCGCCTCAGCCTGCTGTTCGGTTATCTGTTCCATATTGCCGCGTTCATCGCGGCTGTGTTTGCGCTGCACGTGCGCGACACCACCCAGTACGTATCGGCATTGCTGTATGCCGGTAGCGCCTTGGGTGCGGTGTTCGCCGGCGATTTGATTACGTTGTTCATCTTCTGGGAACTGCTGGCGCTTACTTCGGTATTTCTGGTCTGGGCGCGTCGCAGCGAACGCGCAATACGCTCCGGTATCCGCTACCTGATCTTCCAGGTGGGCTCGGGCGTTCTGCTGCTCGCTGGCGCATTGGTGCACTATCAACAAACCGGTTCGTTGGCCTTTGACTTCATCGGCCTGGAAGGACTCAGCGGCTGGCTGATCTTCATTGCCTTCGGTATCAAGTGCGCGTTTCCGCTGCTGCACAACTGGCTGACCGACGCCTATCCGGAAGCCACACCGACGGGCACCGTCTACTTGTCAGCGTTCACGACCAAAGTGGCCGTGTATGCACTGGCACGCGGTTTTCCCGGAACCGAACTGTTGGTCTATATCGGCGCGATCATGACCTGCTTTCCGATCTTCTACGCGGTGATCGAAAACGACCTGCGCCGCGTACTGGCGTATAGCATGATCAACCAGATCGGTTTCATGGTTTGCGGTGTCGGCATCGGGACTGCGCTGGCACTGAACGGGGCGGTATCGCATGCGTTCAATGACGTGTTGTTCAAAGGCTTGCTGTTCATGACCATGGGCGCGGTGCTCTACCGTACCGGCAATATGAACGGCTCCGATCTCGGCGGTCTGTACAAGACGATGCCAAAGACCGCGATGCTGTGTATAGTCGGCGCCTCCTCGATCTCCGCCTTCCCGTTGTTCAGCGGTTTTGTCAGTAAATCGATGGTGATGACCGCAATGATCGAGGAAGGTTACGATTACCTGTGGCTGATGCTGCTGTTCGCGTCGGCCGGTGTATTCCATCATGCCGGTATCAAGATTCCGTACTTCGCGTTTTTCGCCCACGACTCCGGTATCCGCACCAAGGAAGCACCGCTCAATATGCTGATCGCGATGAGCATCGCCGCGGTGCTGTGCGTATTTATCGGATCGCAGCCGCAGTACCTTTATTCCTTGCTGCCCTGGGAAGTCGACTACTGGCCCTACGACACGACTCACGTGCTGGCCCAGTTACAGTTATTGTTCTTCTCGGCGCTGGCCTTCGTCTGGCTGAACAAGCAGGGACTGTACCCCCCCGAACTGCATTCGATCAACATCGATGCGGAGTGGTTTTACCGCACATTGTTACCCGCCGGTGCGCGTCGGATCGCCGACAGCGTTCAGGTAACCGGTCGAGACCTTACCGATGCCGCCATACGCTCGTTCAAACAGGGTGGCAAGAGCTTGAGCGATACGCGCCTGGGACGCTTTCATCTGGCCATCAACTGGCCAACGGGCAGCATGGTGTTGTGGATTACGATTATCCTTGGGTTCTTTCTGCTGGCGGATGTCGTCCTGTGATGGTCCAACTTGCAGGCTGCGCCTGCGCGCACCACGATTTGGATTTTCCCTGACGTTGCGTTTGGTGCGCGCGGCACACCCTTCTATCTAACCAGCATTTCTATTTAGCTGCGTTGGACTCGGCCAGGTTGACTCGGCTCTGGTCGCACCAGTGGGAGAGGAGCGCGGCGAGTTCATCCATGACATAGGGTTTGCTCAGGTGGTCGTCCATGCCGGCCTCGCTGCTGTTGATACGGTCGTTGTCGAGGGCGTTTGCCGTCACGGCTATAATCGGCGTACGGCGGAGGCCACGTTCGTTCTCACGCAATCGCCACTGCCGTGTCGCTTCATAGCCGTCCATGACCGGCATCTGACAGTCCATGAGTACGATATCGAAGGTGTCGGATTCAAGTTCGGACAGGGCCTCTTCGCCATTGCCGCACAGCCGGACGACGCAATCAAGCTGCCATAGCATCGCCTCTAACACGGCGGCATGGTTGAGATTGTCTTCGACGACCAAGATACGTAGCACCGGACGGGCCGGCCTCGGTGACAGGGCCTGTTCGTGTGGCCAGACGAGCGTCGCCTTTGAATCGGTGCCCTTGGCCAGCGGTAGTTCGATCCAGAAGGTCGAACCGTTTCCGTGCTGACTTTTGACGCCGATCTCGCCATTCATCAGCTCGACTAACTGCCAGCAGATCGACAGACCGAGACCGGTGCCCCCGTACTTGCGGCTTACTGAGTTGTCTGCCTGGCGGAATGGATTGAAGATATCCTCGGTCTCTGCCTCCGTGAGGCCGATGCCGGTATCTATGACCTCGAAGCGCAGGCGCACCGTGTCCGGATCCGACGTGACCTGGCGTACCCTCAGCTGAATTGCTCCAGTGTCGGTGAACTTGACCGCGTTGTTGACGAGATTGCTCAGGATCTGGCGCAGTCGCAGCGGGTCGCCGCGCAGGCTGTCGATCACGTCAGGGCCTGTATCGACGCCGAATTCCAGTCGCTTGTCACGGGTCTGCTGTTGTGCAAGCTCGGCGATGGGGTCGAGCACCTGTCTGGACAAACTGAAGTCGACGTTTTCTGTGTCCAGATGGCCCGCCTCGATCTTCGAGAAATCCAGGACGTCGTTGATGATGTCGAGCAGTTGGCTGGCCGAGTTGCCGGCGTGATCGGTGAAGCGTTTCTGACGTTCAGACAGTTCGGTCGTGCGCAGAACCTCCAGGCTGCCGATGACGCCATTCATCGGTGTACGCAGTTCGTGACTCATCTTTGCCAGGAATTCGCTCTTGGACCGGTTGGCGGCCTCTGCCTCACGGCGCGCTATCTCAGCGACATTGGTCTGGGTGTACAAGGCATCGACATGTCCCTGAAGTCGCCGCTGCATGGTCGCGAAGGCCTGCGACAAAATATGCAATTCGTCTTCGCGTTCAGTGATAGGTGCGGGTAATAGTCGGGACTCGCCATCGGGTCGTTTCCGCATATCCAGATTGGCGATATGCGTCGCAAAATCCCGCAATGGCTGGCTGAGCCGGCCGGCCGCGGCCCAAAGGAACAACAGCCACAACAGGAAGGTCTTGACTGCTGCGCTGATGATTAGGCGGATAAAACTGCTCTCGACCGTCGAGAACACGACACCGGAGCTCGAATACAGGGTGCCACGCGCGATCTCTGAGTCTGTGCCGGGCTGATACAGCACGAAATGGTGCATGATCAGCTGTTTGTCGGTGATCCTCGATGGTAGCTGCTCGCCGTTTCGGTCGACGTAGATGGTACCGCTTTTCCCCGGCGGGCTGATCACACCAATTGCAGCGTCTGGGATATAAATATCGGGGTTGGAGCCGCGCAGGTCGACCCCGACCAGCGCGTGCATCTCATGTAAGCCTTCCAGAATCGACTGCAGTTGTTCGGCATCCAGGTCGAACAAGGCCGTCGACAGGCTGTTCTCGAAGGCCTTCTCGATCAAGCCGAGCTGTTCGATGATCTGTCGCTCGGCGGTCTGATAGTCCAGGTACATGTGGTACCCGGTGATCGACACCGCGAACAGGAAGTAGATCGCGAACACCACCTTAAGCAGTTTGTAGGCGATCGAATCACGCAACCTGATCCGAACTTGGTGTTTATCCGTCATCGCATGTCCGTTGCTACGGGCTTGCTGCGTACCGGTTTGTCAATCCCTCGCTTGGCCTGGTTCCATAAGTATTTGATGCCATTTCGGTTACGCTCCAACTTTATCGTTGGGTAAATGACACGGTACTTTTTGATGAATTCCTTGTCTCCTAAATGGTACGATTGCCGCTGTGCCTCGCTCAGTCTTGCGAGTGCCGACGTCGTTACTGGTGGTGTTGCGATCCCCTCGACGATGACATCCAGCTGAAACTCCGGGCTTAGGGTGTAGTTGATCCATTCGAACGCCAGTGCCTTCATCAGCGGCTTGTTACTGAGCGACTGGTTGACCGCATGCACATCGATCCAAGTGGGGCTGCCTTCTTCGGGTTCGGCCATTTTCCACTCCTCACCCAGCGCCCGCAGTCCCGGGATCGAAAACCCCCATGATGCCGCCAGATGCAGACCCTGGAGGTGGTGTGCCTCATCTATGCCTGGCCAGAACGATTCCGCATTTTCGACCAGTGTACGCAGACGTGCCTTGAATTCTGGTGTATTCAGCCGGTCGAATCGACCCAGGTCTTCTCGCGGATACCCCATAGCCAGGGCAGTGATGTACAGATTGACCTCGAATATACCGTCGGTGATCGCATATTTGCCCCGATACTTCGGATCCCACAGGATGTTCCATGTCGTCGGTGGTGAATCGAAGTAACGCGTGTTGTAAGCGAGTCCGTATGGACCCGAAGCAATCGGTACCGCGTACACCTCACAATTGTGCTTTACGTAGGGCTTGTAGTCCTCATGCACGTCGGCATAGTTGGGTACCGCTTCAAGATCGATCGGGATGATCAACTTGTTGGCGATAAACTGGTAACGGCCATCGTGAAGGATGTGGTCAACTAGCACCGTGATGTCTGCCTCGCCACTTCGCAGCAGGCGGAAGGCCTCGTCGTAGCCGTTTATATAGTGGACCTTGAGGGTGACCTTCTCGTCGTATTTCTCCGACATCCGGCGTTCGAATTCCTGGACCTGGGAATCCGGTGCGTAACCGACCCATGTCATCAGGCGCAGCGTTACTTCGGCAGCGGCAGGGCGGCTGGCGGTGAAGATTAGCAGCAAGGCGACGAGCAGGGCCGCAGTTGGGTTCAGCGTCGGCAGGTTGTGATCGAATAACATGGCTGCAAAGATGTCTACCCCGCATTTCTCTCCAGGATCACGGGAGCAGGCGCAGGATTCGTGTTCGTAAGCGCGGCTCTGGAGCGAAAAGCGTAGCAATAGCTACGGTTTGAGTGAAGAGCAAGTTGACGGACACGAAGACCAGCCTGAACCGTGATAGGCATGTTCGAATAACACACTGTATTCTTGATCATCCGAGCTTTTCTCCAAAATCCAATACTATATCGGTATTCGACCCCGCCTGGTGAGAAATAC
>JABDQW010000107.1 GCA_013042055.1 Gammaproteobacteria bacterium
AAACGAGCAATAAGTCAAAAAACAAACAATACAAGGAAAAACAAGCTAAAGAAAAAGCCAGTAAGAGTGGAACGTCTAAGGATGCAAATTCTAAAGACATGAAGTCCAAGGAAAAGAAAGCTAAGGAAAACAAAGGTAAGGATGAGAAAGCTAAAGATAAAAAATCTAAGGACAAGAAAGCAAAAGACAAGAAAGCAAAAGACAAGAAAGCAAAAGACAAGAAAGCAAAAGACAAGAAAGCAAAGGATAAGAAAGCTAAGGATAAGAAAGCTAAGAATAAGAGTTCATCGTAAATTTGATGTGCTGGCGATCAAGCCCTGCAGTTACGGTAGGCGACAAGTACCTTGACACCTGCCGGCGCACGCCAGCGTTCAATGACTTCTGTATCACTCCGGGCCATGCCATGATCCCGGTCAATATAATGCACCAAGTGATAGTGGTTGATCATGATCGCATCGGCGGCAATATCGATGGCGTAGATACTAGCTAGCCGGCATTTCTCACCAGGCGGTCTTCGATCCACTGGCGACGGTGTTCGAAACTGCGGCCGCTGGAATGATCTTCACCACACAGAAACGCGCGGCGTACACAGCGTGAGGTGCAGTGATAGTAGGATGTGGCATCGAGGGATATCAGTGTCTTCCCTGCTCTGGGCATGGCGTTCTCCTTAGCCTATGTGTTTGTAAAAACTACGAATTTTATCGGCTTATGTTAAATATGGATTGTGGGTGTCTATCATTGCTTATGGATGTCCATGATTGCGCCCATGGCAGAGCGCTTTCCTTGGCGCACGTGTTTGCTGCCAGTACGAATCCGACACGCTCGCATATTATGGATTTTGGGCATTATTTGATTAATAGGTGTCAATTATGATTTGATTTAGTGTAAATTACCTATGTAGCGATATTCTATTTCTGCTATCAGGAGCTTATGTATGGCGATGATCAGAAACCTACTTGCGTTGATCGGGCTCATTGTCCTCGTGGGTGCCGGATTTGCAATCGGCAAGTTATGGCCCGTGTTATCCGAGTTTGATCCGGATTTTCCCCAGGTATACACCCAGTTCGCGCAAAAGTTATTGACGGAAAAGGACCCTGGCGTCGCGATGATGTGGTCGTTGCCGGTGGAAGAAGGCCTGTCCCCTGACGACGTTAAAGAATCCCTGAAGAGTCTGGCGTCGTCGAAAAGCTTCCTCTTCGTCGGCGAAGCACCCTTTCATAAACAGGTCGAGGCAATTACAGGCGAACCCTACCGCCACGTAACCTTTATGTCATTTTGTGATGCCTCAGTCGGTAAGATGATGGCGGACTATCGTGATTCCTACACAGGATTCATGCCCTGCCGCATCGCTGTAGTGGAAGACCAGGAGGGCAACCTCTGGCTCCACTCGATGAATCTAGATCTGATGATACACGGTGGTAAAGAGTTGCCGCCAGAGCTCAAAAAAGAGGCGCTGCGTGTCCGCGATATCATCATCAGTATGATGGAAGGCGCGGCAGCCGGCGAGTTTTAGTAACAAGACTCGCAGATAACAAATGCTGCCACCGCCCCGGGCGTTGAACTGTCAACCTGCCGGATTAGGGATCACTGGTTTCGACCGGATAGCCGGCTTTCTTCCAATCAACGATGCCACCGCGAAAATAGTGGACCCGCTTGAATCCCCAGGAAACCGCAAAGGCGGTGGAACGAGAACTTCTGCTGCATTTGACTCCGCTGCAATAGATCACCAGCGGTTCTTCGTAGCCAACCACAGCTTCAAGAGACTCTTTGGTAAAGGAATTCATTAAATCCAGGTGGTTGGCGCCCGGGATATGTCTCCTCGCGTACAGACGCGGATTGCGCACATCGATAAAGACTACCCCTTGATCGGACAAAGCCTTTGCCTGTTCGGCCGATATCGTGGTGGCGCCTTCAACACTGTCGGGTGCACGGTAATCTGTCCCGGTCGCGGCCGACGAAAGAAACAAAAACAGCGTCAAAATCGCTAATAAGCTATTGATTCTACTACGATATCTTTTCATGCAAGTCACTCGGTGCCTGTGTCAATTATTGCTTGCGTCGAATACGCCGTTCGAGCGGACTATATCAACGGATCCCATCGAGCTCGTTTATTGCTATAGCGATTATTCTTGATATTCCAGACTCGATAATCATCACAAATAGAATAAACGCGCAGTTACCCGAATATCAAGCGTTCTTTCCCGGCCAGTCATGTTCATTCTACCGACTCTCAAGTACCAATCTCTTCCGAACTCCATCCTCATTTGGCCTCATTGGAGAGCATACGCTGGGTATCCGCATAGTGTTAACTGGCCCTTGTACGGTGGAGCAACAACCTTCCCGAGGATCAGCTGGTAATCAATGTGATGTTCGCACTGTTACCTTTCTTATAATTCATAGATGTCCGTGATTGTGTCCGTGTTTTACCCGACCCGGGCTAAAAACCGGTGACCGGAAAAGAGGTATACTGACACCGAAATTAATGTCCAATGAAGGATTTCATGGCAGGCGCAGACAAAGATCTTCCGCAAAAATCGAGCAAAGACGCGATCGATGCATTCGTCAAACAGGTCAGGTCGACGCCGACGATCAAGGC
>JABDQW010000064.1 GCA_013042055.1 Gammaproteobacteria bacterium
CTGTAAACTGCAACCATGCGGGCTGATATTGACAGTGTGGGAGCACCTATTCATCACGATGAAAGCTGAAACTCACGCCCGTGCGCTAGCAGAACATGGCTATATGAGGTTGCTGCGTGTGTCTGCTTTGGTTCTGTTGATAACCGGCCTATCAGCCTGTAGTGAACCACCTTACACCGATGCGGACAATACACAGTTGCAGATCATGCTAGAGCAAAACATTCCGATCTTTGACATTCGACGCCCAGAGGAATGGCGACAGACCGGTGTGATCGAAGGCAGCAAGCTGCTGACCTTTGTCGATGGCGACGGCCAATTGAAGCCGGATTTTCTGAGCAACTTCACCGCTGCGACAGGCAAGCATGACCCGGTAATTCTGATTTGCCGCACCGGTAGCCGCACCAGCACACTAGCACGCTACCTGGTTGAAGTGATGGGTTACACGCAGGTCTTCAATGTACGTGACGGCATCACTCGCTGGATCAGCGACGACAAGCCGGTTAAGAGACTTTGAGCTGCTACTCAAAGACATTAACTATATGAGAATTGCCATGAGCGAAAAAGATTCGATTACGCCAACAACAAATACTCACAAGCCACGACCGCTGATTGACTTGCTGGTCAGTCTTGTTATTCCCTCCATCATCCTGATGAAATTCAGCGGTGCTGAAGACCTAGGCGCGAGTACTGCACTAATCGTTGCACTCGCTTTTCCGCTGAGCTGGGGCCTGTTCGAATTTGTCAGATATAGACAATTTAATTTCATTGCCTTGCTTGGCCTGATCAGCATACTTCTCACTGGCGGTATCGGGCTATTGCAACTCGATCCGCAGTGGCTGGCCATCAAAGAGGCAGCTATCCCCGGGCTCATCGGTATCGCCGTTTTGCTGTCAACCTATACACGCTACCCGTTGATCAGAGCACTGGTCTATAACCCGAAGCTAATCAACGTCGAAAGGATACAACACAGGCTTGACGAAAGCGATAATAGTAGATTATTTGAAAAGCGTCTTCAAAACGCCACGTACCTGCTGAGCAGCACTTTTCTTTTTTCATCAGCGATGAACTACGTGCTGGCCAAGTGGGTGGTTACGAGCCCGGCGGGCAGCGCCTCGTTCAATGAGGAACTCGGACAAATGACACTGCTCAGCTACCCGGTGATCACCATACCCGTGACGCTAATGATGATGGCGATCTTTTACTATCTGTGGCGTACGCTTGACAATTTGACCGGGCTCAAGCTTGAAGAAATACTGGCTACACAACACTCAAAAGTAAAGCAGGACCACACATCGATTTGAACGGCAACCATGTTGTCGTAAAAAATGCTAATCCTTGTTCCAGGCCGCAACTAGATGGGCGCGGCTGACGGCGTGGCGCCACTACCTACATGAGAATTACTGAGTTTTTAGGACCTGCGCAACTAATTAACAGCGCATCGACCCTCTCAACTAGTGATGCGTTTGCGGCTCTCAAAGCATCCATTTAGCACCCCATGTGGATACCGTGAGACATACCTTTTTACTTAGCTTCAGACAATTACTTCGTCTAGAGCACTAACTTTCGCCGCCGACCTTTAAGCGGTGTATTCGTCCTGCGCCTGATCCCGTGATCCTGGTGAAAAATGCGGGCTAGTTTTCAATGAATTGCGCTGGTGCGAGCCAGATATCCCGGAGAAAAATTAAATCAGCACAAAGCCAACTGCTTAGCCGTCGCTCCCTGTTGATTGAGACTGTAAAAGTCATCGTTTTCGAGCGACAATGAAACAATCGTCACCCACAGATCGAAATCAGAGTTACCATGTCGACTATAGAAGAGCTAGCGAAATCAAAAGAGGAACTACAGTCTCTGAACGAGGAGTTGAGTACGGTAAAAAGTCAGCTCGAGGAGAAAGTCAGAGAACTGGAGTACCTCAACAACGACTTATCCAATCTACTGAGTAGTATCGACATCGCCACAATTTGTCTTGATTCGGAGTTCCGGATCAAATGTTTCACGCCGGCAACAAAACAGCTGTTCAACCTGAATGATACAGATATTGGCCGCCCTATCAGCGATATATCGGGGGTTTTGACTGACGCGGAGCTATTGCCTGACGCCAAGATGGTATTGGACAAGCGTATACCTATCGAAAAGGAGTTCGAGACGGCTAACGATTATTGGTATAGCCGGCGTATTCTTCCCTGTCGCACCGAGGACAACCGGATTGACGGTGTCGTGTTCACATTTATCGACATCACGGAACGAAAGCGGTTGGAGCTAGAAAACCTGCGTGCACGTTTATTCGCCGAAGCGGTTGTGGCAACTATACGTGAACCTCTGTTGGTGTTGGATAAAAATTTGCAAGTGGTTAAAGCGAACAAGTCTTTTTACGATTTTTTTAAAACCGACAGGGCTGATACGGAAGGCGTAGCGGTCTACGATCTGGAAGACGGTCAATGGGATATCCCCTCACTGAGAAGACTGTTGGAAGACATTATTCCGAGTAACGAATGCTTCGACGACTACGAATTGGAACTCGATTTTGCGGTTATTGGCCGTCGAAGGTTGGTGCTGAACGCTCGCAAGGTTATTGCAGATCCCGATATGCCACCATTGTTACTCCTTGCCATCGAAGACGTAACTCGGCGGGAGTCGGCTGAGTACGTCATGAGGAGGGAGCGCGATCGGGCGCAACAGTATTTGGACGTGGCCGGGGTCATGATCGTAGCCCTGGCCGCGGACGCGACGGTCTCGCTGATTAACCAGCGCGGCTGTGAGGTTCTGGGATACGAAGAAAGCAAAATTGTCGGAAAGAACTGGTTCGACAACTTTCTGCCACCCGATCAGGGGGACTACGTCAAACCGGTATTCGCGCGGATTCTGTCAGGTGAAATCAAACAGGATAAATACGTGGAAAACCCTGTGTTAAACCGCAGTGGCGAAAAGCGGTTGATCGCATGGCACAATACTGTGCTGCTTGGCGAAAAGGGTAACATCGTTGGCACATTGAGTTCGGGTGAGGACATCACAGAACGAAAACAAGCCGAGCAAGAACTGCGCGCCGCCAAGGAATACGCCGAAAAGGCGAACGAGGCAAAGACGCGCTTTCTGGCAGCAGCAAGTCACGACCTGCGTCAACCCTTGGCAGCGCTGCAAATGTTCAATAGCTTTCTGGCCAGAAAGATCAACGACTCGCAACTTTTGGAGGTTATTGGTGATCAAAAGAAGGCGCTGTCATCGATAACCGAGTTGCTCGACACGTATTTGAATTTGAGCAAGCTGGAAGCGGGTGCAATAACGCCGGAGATCAGTGAATTCCCGGCCAACGACTTACTGTTGCGCATCAGGGACGAATTCATGCCGCAGGCACAAGACAAGGGCCTGAGTTTGCGTGTTGTGCCATGTACTCTAGTAACCCGCAGCGATTGGGCTCTGTTGGATCGCATACTTCAGAATCTGGTTAGCAACGCCCTCAAATATACGGATTGCGGTAAGGTGCTGATCGGTTGTCGTCGTCAGGCCGATACACTCCGGTTTGAGGTATGGGATACCGGTCAGGGTATTGCCAATACTGAACTCGATGCGATTTTCGAAGAATTCACCCAACTGGATAATCCTGCGCGTGAAAAAAACAAGGGACTCGGACTCGGATTGTCGATTGCAAGCCAGCTTGCGCGTTTGCTGAATCATCGCTTAGAGGTTCGATCAGCGTCCGGGCGAGGTTCCGTTTTTGCAGTGGAGGTCCCTCGTGTAAAAACCGTGTCACCTCACCCATCGATGGTCGAAAAGATGGAGCCATCCGCTGTCACGGACCTGAATGGTCTGGGTGTGTTCCTATTAGAGGACAACCCGGACTCGCGCGATGCAATGAAGTTATTTCTCGAGTCGCTCGGTGCGCGGGTGATCGTGGCGACGACCGGGGTTGAGGCCATGACATTGCTCGATACCTTCGACAGGCAGATCGATTTGCTCATCGCTGACTACAGGTTACCGGGGCCGAACGGTATCGAGGTCATCGAGCAGATCCAAAATGCATCTGGACGCCGGATTCCAGCTATTCTCGTCACGGGAGATACTTCCGCTCAAGCGGTTCTGGAGCTGGAATCCAGCGGCCACCAGGTTCTGTACAAACCGGTCGATAGCGAAGAACTTACACAGGCTGTAACTCTGGCTGTCAGCAGCTGACCTGGGTACTCTGTGGGTAACTGGAGCGCCTCGAAAGATGACCGGTACAACCTATAGATCGTTGTCGCTGCCCATGGCCGGGTCGCCCATTAGCCAGCAGCATACAAACAGTAGTCGTACCGATCTGATGAAATTCATGAACTGGTATATCCTTGATGAACTTAGCCCGCATTTCTCACCAGGCGGCGTAGGATACTGGTAAAGCATTGGCCCCTCCGAAGAAAACCTGGATGATCATAATACAGTGTGTACTTCTAGCATGCCTATCACGGTTCAGGCTTGTCTTCGCGTCCGTAAGCTTGACCAGCACCGCCAAGACAGCAACATAAATCTTTGTCAGGAATACAATCATGATTTATCTGCCTCGACTTTCTTACCAGTCTGTGTACCCCAGGCATTGGTGTACGCCCAGATTCAGGCAACGGGCAGCAGGAGCCCCATCGTGATCACGTGCCACCAGCCGCAGACGTTGATCGCCGCTACCTGAGAATGATTACGCTCGCGCGCGATACACCCGGGCAGCATGCCCAGTATGACCCAGATTGCGACTGCTGGACCTGAGTCACGGTATAGGCGCCGCGCGGCTTTACCTGTTTTTCATCTACTGACCTAACAATGCGACCACACTACCAGCGGTAGCTGAGATCGACCGCGACAGAGCGACTCATACGATACAGGCCGGGCAAGCCACCCTCATCAAAATAGAAAGACTTCTTCTCGCCAACAATATCCAGCCAGAGGTTATCGGTCATTTGCTTCAGATAACCAAAAGCAACTCGTGCTTCACGGACCATCGGGTGCCCTCTTGTCGGGTTGCTGAACGAAAAGCCGTTCACGAAGCGATTGTCCATATAGATACTACCCCATCTGTCGTGCTCCCAGGCCAGGTTGAATAAAATGCCGACAAAAGGATTGGAAACGTCTGAATAACCCTGCACCTTGGTTTCGGCCCAGGACCAGCCGGTGAGCAGTTGCACACCACCGGTGACGGCAGCCGGGGACTCCTTGTTCCACTGATAGATGCCGTTACGCCCTGCCCGGAACAGTGACAGCTCCAGGTAGGAATCGACTTCCAGCGGGTCATCCGAGATAAAACGGACCGCACCCAGTTTTAGTGCATCGGCCGTTGCACGCAGACTTTTCGGACTTTCAACAGTCGGCTCGTACAAGCCTGCCCAAGGTGTAAAATCAAGCATAACGTACTCCAGACCGGTCCCGTCAAAACCGAAGCGAAGCTGTCCTTCGATCAAACCGTAAAAGTACTCGGGTTTTGCTGGTAGCGCACAGCACTTACGTTTTTCAGACACCTCGCCGGCTTCACTGTTGAAAAAATAGCGGCCGTCGATAAATAACTTGGTGCCATTAAACTTGGGATCGGTTGCCTTGTCTTCCTCCGCAATCGCTGCGCCGAAGGACCTTTCGCGCATGTCCCAGAGTTCAGCACTAGCGTTCGATGTTATTAAAAATGCGGCAGCAATAACTAAACCGCTAAATTTTGTAGTAAACATACGCAGAACTCTCCTTATTAGTTATATTTTTTCAAGAATTATTCGATACAGGCTGGCGATCAAATACCCATCCGTCATCCCAGCATGTATTTAGCTGGGATCCAGTGTCTTGCCTCCGATCAAAGACGTTGGATGCCTGCCTCCGCGGGCAAGACGAGCATTAGAGGAATTTCAACACTAAGAGGCAAGGGCAATGGATCAGATCCCTTTCCCTTATTTCTATCCAGTGGTCACAATTCCATCATTTTAGACAATGATCGAGAAATTGGGCCTCTCTACCTGCCGCGGGCGGAAGAATACATCGCAACGCACCTCACCGAGCCGCTATCGGTCGCCAACATCGCGGCTTCAGCCAGCATCAGCGTACCGACACTGACACGAGCATTCAGGCGCTACCACAACTTTGGCCCAAAAGCGTTTTTACGGCTACGACGGCACGAGAGGGCACAGCAGGAATTGTTAACAGCGAGGCCTTCGAAACGACCGTGGTGGAAGTCACGATACTTTATGGATTCTTCCAACCAAGCCATGTCACTCCATGTTCTTAAGCTTCTTCATATACCGCTCTGCTGCAAACGCATTACCTGCATTTCTGTTAAACGAAACCAGCGCCTGCAAAACTTCAACGTTATGCGGAAAACGGTCATGTGCAATTTGCAACTGTGCAATCGCTTCCTTTGGCTTTCCGGTTGAATTCAAGGCGACGGCGTATACGTATACATAACGCGCGTTGTCTTTGGCCAGCCTGGCGGCAGCTTCGAGTTCTTCGACTGCCTGTTTCGATTTATTCTGCCTGACCAGTACAAGCCCGAGCGCGTGGCGCACATCCGCGTTGTCCGGCGCCAGTTGCCTCGCTTCTAATAGCACCCCATAAGCTTCAGCGTCTTTGCCTTGTATGCGATAAATATCGGCCAGGTTGATGTAAGCCGGCATAAAGACCTCTTCGAGCTCGATCGCTTTTTTTAGCGCAGCTTCCGCCTTTCGCCCTTTCCCGCTGGCGACATAGTAATTCGCGAGATTTAACTGTGCCTCGGGGCGTTCGGCATTGACGGTTTGGGATGCGATATATTCGTCAGCGGCCTTTCGGTAGATCGACAACTGTTTACCTTGCAGCTCGCCGACGGGTACCGGTGCGAGCACCCTTGCCGCCTCGATGCGCACTGATCTGACCGGATCATCGAGTAACGGGAACACCAACTGCACCAACATCGCTGGTTGAAGTCCCTCCAGTGCGCCAACGCTTGCCCTCCGCACCATCGCGTTTTCATCTGTTAAGCCTTGCTGTATGACATTCAAATTTGACCGATCCAGATAACGCGGCATGAGTCCGATGGTTGAGGCGCGTGCGATATCTGGCGTATCTATCTTATTGACCTGCTCAACAAGCAGCCGGCCCGCACGGGTATCGCCTTTGCGCCCGGCATCGAGCGCATTGGCAAACTGCTGGTGACCGATTGGCGATCTTCCGTACCACTTTTTAGCTTGTGCAGCCGCCCAGGCAGCATCTTTGTCTGTGTGGCAATGATTACAGGCATTCGGTGTTCCCAGGTTCACAGACAAATCAGGTCGTGGGATCCTGAAACTGTGGTCATGCCGCGGGTCGACCACCATGTAGTTGCGCGCCGGCATGTGACATTCGGCGCATTGTGCACCTTCTGTACCTGCTTTGTGGAAATGGTGTTTTTCGTTATCGAACTTACCGGCGGCGTGGCATTGCAGACAGACACCATTACCCTGATGCCTCAACTGTAAACTGTGCGGCTCGTGGCAGTCACTGCAGGTGACGCCGACTTGATACATCTTGCTCTGTAAAAAAGAGCCATAGACATAGACTTCATCCTGTATCTGGCCATCGGCAAAGTACATGCCCTGATCCAGTAACCGCGGCATGTAATGATCCATGAACGGTCTACCCGGGGAATAGTCAGCCGAGATCACGCTGCGGCGTGAATGACATTGCGCACAGACTTGAATTTCTTTATCTGACGTTCGCGCAATACTGCGCTGCGCATTGCCGTTCTTACTGTTTTTCTTCCATACAACATCTCTGCGCTCATCAAACAAAACAGGCAAACCTTTATTTTTATTAAATGCTTCCCAGCCTGTTTGTTTCCTTGCCCAGGTAATATGCTTAGCAGCGGGTCCATGACAGGCTTCACAGGAGACATCGATTTCTGACCAGCTTGTTTTAAAGGTATCGGAAGCGCTGTCGTAATTCTTCTTCAGATTGGTGGAATGGCATTCGGCGCACATGCTGTTCCAGTTGAAGTTTGTACGCGTCCAGTGAAGCTCATCCGTGTGAGTAATTTCTTCGTCAGGATAAAGATGGTACCAGCGCTGACCGCCTGACTTTTTATCTCTCGTGTCCCACGCAACAGTCAACGCCTGCAGCCGTCCTTTATCAAGCTCCACTAAATACTGCTGAAGTGGAGCAACACCAAAGGTGTACTTGATTTCATAGTCACGCAATTTGCCGTCTGGCCCATCGGTGCGCACAATGAACTTCTCCTTCTTTTTGTAGAATCTGCTGGAAATACCAGCATAGGTAAATTCTATATTATTGAAATCTGCCAGGACGGTGTCATCATTGGCATGCTGCATCGCAAGAGCATGATGCGACCCCTGCCAGAGTTTCACCTGTGCAGCGTGGCACTCGACACAGGCATCGCGTCCGATATATTCAGTCCCGGCTGACGCAGCGTTTGACGTCAGACAAAAAATAATGACTGAAGCCGTTTGGCACATTTGCAGCACACTTTGTTTAATGAGCGACATTGATAAGATAATCACGAAATGGAATCTTTAAACTGAATTCTAACGCTTAACCTGCATCTCTCACCAGGATCACGGGAGCAGGCGCAGGACGGAGCCCGCCTGTATGGCCAGATGGACGAGCCCTTGAATCCACAAAGGATTTCACTCAGTCGGCAATACAAAGGGTTATTCCACTCTGTCGCGAAATCCTTTGTGACAAATCCGTCCGGAACGGATTTGGACCGCAAGGCAACCCCGGAGGGCTGAAATACTGGGATGTATTTAATCAATCCAAATCTCGGCTACATCCCCAGTCAAAATCGCGCAACTCGGCCGGTGCCAACGACCATAGATCCCACGCTGACACCTCTCATAAAAAAGGTCAAGAATTTCAAGGTACTAATTTTAGGAAAGGACAACCGCGATATTCGAAAGACAACGCCGGCGTGTTAGGCTAACCACCAATTCCCGCATCGACACTCTGAGGAGAAACTGATGACGCAGCCCAGGCCATCGTTAGCCGCCCGAATCTCGCTGGCGATCAGCGTTTTCTGGCGGATTATAATCAAACCGGAATTCGCGCTCGGCGTATTCCGCCTACGCCAGGGTGCGGAGGTGGAACGCGCCGAGCCGGCAGCGAAACCGGCCGCCCTACTGCAGGAGACGGGGCCGGCAGCCGCGTTGCAGCTGCTAGGCCTGCTGCAGCGGGACGGGCGCTTCATTGATTTCATTGAGGAGGACGTTGCGGGGTTCTCCGACACCGAAATCGGTGCGGCAGCCCGTGTAGTTCACGAGGGTTGTCGCAAGGTGATGCGCGAGCATTTCACGCTCGAGTCGGTGCGCGGTGAAGCGGAAGGGGCGCGCCTCACTTTGGAGCCGGGTTTCGACGCCGCTAGTCTGCGTCTGACCGGAAACGTGGTCGGCGATCCGCCGTTCAACGGAACGCTCACGCACAAGGGATGGACCGCCACCGAGATCCGGCTTCCGAAGCTGGCGGTCGGTCACGATGTGAACATCCTGGCGCCGGCCGAGGTCGAGCTGTGAGCGAGGCGCGTTACGCGATTGGCGTTGATCTCGGAACCACCAACTGCGCCTTGTCATACGTCGACCTTGCAGCCAGCGAAGGTGAGTCGGGCCAGCAGCACACGCTGCCGGTAGCGCAGCTCACTGGGCCAGGTGCTGTGGAAGAGTGCAGCCTGCTGCCGTCGTTTCTGTACCTTCCCCACCCGGACGAGATGGCGCCCGGCGATCTGGTGTTACCCTGGGGCGCGCAGCCGGATTTCATCGTCGGCGAGCTGGCGCGGGACCGCGGCGCGCAAACCCCAATCCGCTTGATTTCCAGCGCCAAGAGCTGGCTGTGTCACGCCGGTGTGGATCGACGCGCGGCCATACTCCCCGCTGAGGCGCCCGAGGACGTGCCGCACAGCTCGCCCCTGGATGCCTCCATTCGTTACCTCGAGCACTTGCGTGACGCATGGAACCATGATCATCCGGATGCGCCGCTCGGCGAACAGGAATTGACCCTGACCATTCCAGCGTCATTTGACCCGGCCGCACGCGAGCTGACCGCCGAAGCGGCGCGTGCCACGGGCTATGACCGCTTGACCGTGCTGGAAGAACCCCAGGCGGCACTGTACAGCTGGATTCAATCCAGCGAAGGCGCATGGCGCGAGCAGGTGCAGGTAGGCGATCTCATTCTGGTTGTGGACGTGGGTGGCGGTACCACGGACTTATCGCTGATCGCGGTCGTCGAGCAAGACGGCAACCTGGAACTGCACCGCATCGCCGTCGGCGAGCATATTCTGCTGGGCGGCGACAACATGGATTTGGCGCTGGCGCATGTGATCGCCGGCAAGCTTGCCGCGCAGGGCACCCAGCTGGATACCTGGCAGATACGCGCCTTGACTCATGGTTGCCGGGCCGCCAAGGAGTTGTTGCTGGTCGCATCCGATCAGGACGCCGTACCCCTCGTCGTACCGAGCCGGGGTTCGCGTTTGATCGGCGGTTCAATCCGCACCGAGCTGACCCAAGAGGAAGTAACGGCCACGCTGGTGGAAGGCTTTTTCCCGCAGGTCGAGGCCGGCGCGCGTCCCGTGAGCCGGCCGCGCACCGGTCTGACACAGCTGGGTCTGCCGTATGCACAGGATGCCGCGATTACCCGTCATCTGGCCGCATTCCTGACGCGACAGATCGGCGCCACAGCCGATCTTGCTGGCATCGGTGCGCCAGCGGCGAATGCCTCCTTTCTGCATCCGACCGCGATTCTGTTCAATGGCGGCGTTTTCAAATCAGCGATGCTTGTGGAGCGCATCATGGATATTCTGAACGGCTGGCTGACCGCCGAGGGTGCGCCCGCGGCGCGCCGTCTCGAAGGTGCCGACCTGGATCTGGCCGTGGCTCGCGGGGCTGCCTATTACGGTTACGTTCGTCGCGGTGGCGGGGTTCGCATCCGCGGCGGCACCGCTCAGGCCTACTACGTTGGTGTGGAATCGGCGCTGCCGGCGGTGCCCGGTATCGCACCGCCCGTGCAGGCGCTGTGCGTGGCGCCTTTCGGCATGGAAGAGGGCAGCGCCACCGACCTGCCGCCGCAGGAGTTCGGACTGGTGGTCGGAGAACCGGTACGTTTTCGCTTCTTTGGATCCTCGGTGCGTCGCCAGGATCAGGTGGGGACGCGGCTTGACCAATGGACCGCCGAGGAAATACAGGAGCTCGGCGAGATCGAACTGACACTGCCGGCCGACACACGCACGCCCGGCGA
Organism: Gammaproteobacteria bacterium; assembly: GCA_013042055.1. GTDB lineage: Bacteria > Pseudomonadota > Gammaproteobacteria > SZUA-229 > SZUA-229 > JABDQW01. Next base: position 11,188 of record JABDQW010000064.1, read on the forward strand.
GATCGTACCGGTGAAGCTGCACGCTGCGGTCAGCGAAGCGGGCACCCTGCGCCTCGAGGCCATCCCGCGCGAGGGCGATGAGCGCTGGCAGGTCGAGTTCGACGTGCGCAGCTGACCGGCAGGCTGCTACGCTTCGCTATGACGCGCTTCATAGTCGGTATCGACCTGGGGACCACCAACACCGTGGTCGCCTACGCGGAAAAGTCCGCCGGGCCCGAAGCCATGCCCGCCATATTCGAAATCGAGCAGCTCGTCGCCCTGGGGGAAGTCGCCGCCCGTCCGTCGCTGCCGTCGCTGCGCTATCATCCGGCACCCGGCGAACTGGATGCCGGTGACCTGGGCCTGCCGTGGGTATGGGAAGATGTCGCCGGAGTGCCCTACGCGGTGATCGGCAGCCTCGCCCGTGAGCTCGGCAGCCAGGTACCGGGCCGGCAGGTCGCCAGCGCCAAGAGCTGGCTGTCGCATCCGGCAGTCGATCGTTCCGCCGCCATTCTGCCTTGGGGCGCGGCCGAAGACGTAGAGAAGATATCGCCGGTATCAGCCAGTGCCAGTTATCTCTCGCACCTGCGCGCCAGCTGGAATCATCACTTCCCGGCGCACCAGCTAGAAGCGCAGGAGATCGTGCTGACCGTACCGGCATCCTTCGATGAGGCGGCGCGCGCGCTGACGCTGGAAGCGGCCAGGCTGGCGGGATTGAATAGGCTGCGGCTGCTGGAAGAGCCCCAGGCGGCGTTTTACGACTGGCTGCAGCGTCACCGTGACCGCCTGTCTAATGCGCTGGCGGATATGCGCCTGGTGCTGGTGTGCGACGTAGGCGGCGGTACCACAGACCTGACGCTTATCAGAACGGGTATCGACAGCGGTGCACCGATGCTGACACGCGTGGGTGTCGGCGATCATCTCATGCTTGGGGGCGACAACATGGATCTGGCGCTGGCGCATGTGGCGGAGAGCCGGGTGGCTTCTGCCGGCGGCAGGCTCGGCAGCGCCCAGCTGGCGCAGCTGATGCAACAGTGTCGCAACGCCAAGGAACGGCTGCTCTCCGAGCAGGCGCCGGAGACCGCGACCGTCACTGTGCTCGGCGCCGGTGCCCGCCTGATCGGCGGCGCACGTTCAACGGCCCTGAGCCGGGACGAAGTGCAGCAGATGGTGGTGGACGGCTTTTTCCCGGCCAGCGCTCCCGATGAGCGACCTCAGCGAGTGCGCGGCGGCATTGTCGAGTTCGGTCTACCCTATGTGGCCGATCCAGCGGTGACCCGACACCTCGCCGCCTTCCTGGCACGCCACCAGAGCGCCGCACGCGAAGCGCTGGGCGACAGTGCACCACCTGCCGGCGCGTTGCCTGTGCCGGACGCGGTGCTGCTAAACGGCGGCGTGTTTCGCAGCGCGGCGCTCAGCCGGCGCCTGCTCGATGTGCTCGGCGGCTGGCGCGGCAGGTCGCTGGCGGTGCTGGAGAACCACGAGCCCGAACTGGCCGTGGCGCGCGGCGCGGTCGCCTATGCATTAGCACGCAGCGGCACCGGGCCGCGCATTCGTGGCGGTTCGCCGCGGAGTTTCTATCTGCTTCTCAACCACGACGACGACCAGCGCCGGGGGGTGTGTCTGTTGCCGCGGGGCAGCGAAGAAGGCCAGAGCGTTGAGCTTAGCGAACGTACCTTTGCTTTACGGGTAGGACAGCCGGTGCAGTTTCACCTGGTGTCTTCAAGCGCCGACGCGCCCTGCCAGCCGGGTGAATTGACGCGCCTGGAGACGGACGACTTCCATTCTCTACCGCCCATCGCCACGGTACTGGATGCCGCCTCGACCAGCGGGCTTGCCGAGATCCCGGTCAGGCTGGTCGCGGCCTTGACTGAGATCGGGACCCTCCAGGTCCATTGTGTCAGGGCTGACGATCCGTCCCAACGCTGGCAACTGGAATTTCAGCTGCGAGGTGGGGCTGCGGCGGCGCCCGCTGGGATCACCGTCCCAGCGCATCCGCGACTCGCGGAAGCCGCCGGACTGGTCATGCGGATTTACGGCCCTCGTTCAAAGCAAGTAAACCCCAAGGATGTAAAGCGACTGCGCAGCAATCTGGAAAAAACGCTCGGCGCGCGCGATCAGTGGGATACAGCCCTGCTGCGCGAGCTGTTCGCTGTGTTGTGGGAGGGCGTGGGCCGCCGCCGGCGTTCCGCCAACCATGAACGCCTCTGGTTCAACCTGGCCGGTTTCTGCCTGCGTCCCGGCTTCGGTTATCCCCTGGACGACTGGCGTATCGAGCAGCTCTGGCCGCTGTTCGAACAGCGGGTACAGTTCGTTCCCGAAGCTCAGGTGTGGTCTGAATGGTGGACCCTGTGGCGCCGCGCGGCCGGTGGCCTGAATGAAGCCATGCAGACCCGGGTACTCGACGAAATCGCCTACTACCTGCAGCCGCCAGGCAAGGCCCTGGTGAAACGCCCACCGGGCCCCAAGTGTCAAGGCTACGAGGACATGGTGCGCCTCGCCGGCGCGCTGGAACGAGTGCCGGTTGACCGCAAGATCGAAATCGGCAAGTGGCTGCTGACGCGCCTCAAGAAGCCCAGCGAAAGTCCCCAGTCCTGGTGGGCGGTCGGCCGCGTCGGCGCGCGCGTCCCTTTTCACGGCAGTGCTCACAATGTGGTGCCGCCGGATATTGCCCATAAATGGCTCGAACAGCTACTCAAGGTCGACTGGAAAAAGCAGGAAAGCGCAGCGTTTGCCGCGGCGATGATCGCCCGAGTCAGCGGCGATCGGGTACGGGACCTGAATCCCGATATACGCCAGCGTGTCGTCGGTGCGCTTAACGCCCGCAAAGCGCCTGACACGTGGCTTAAGATGGTCAGCCACGTGGTTGAATTGAGCGAAGCCGACGAACGCCGTGCATTCGGGGAATCCTTGCCGCCGGGCCTCAAACTGATTCATTGATATCCCGGGTGATTGCCGTCATCTCCTCGCGATGGTCCTTTGCAAATACGGCTACCTCCCCCAGTCAAAATCGCGCAACTCCACCGGTGACTCGTGCTGGAGGTACTCTTGCAGGGTGAACGGCAATTCCTGGGGTAGCTGGGCGATCATACCATGTGGCTGTTAACAAAACGCACGGTGTCGGCGCCATCCCAGGCGCTGATCGCATTTGTTACCGAATCCATAGGTTGAGCCTGAACGGCTCACTCTCCACCGGGTTCAAGGTATCACCGGAGTAAACGAAAACGGTATCGCTAGCCCGCATTTCTCACCAGGATCACGGGAGCAGGCGCAGGAAGGAACCCGCAGGTCTCACCAGATGGACGAGCCCTCACTTGATCTTTGAATCCACAAAGCATTTTGATCAGTCGGCAATACACAAGGTTATTCCACTCCTTCGCAAAATCCTTTGTGGATCCAAATCTCGGCGTGATCATCTCGCCCCCTGGTAAGACAGGCGGGCTGGTGTTCGTAAGCGCGGCTCTGGAGCGAAAAGCGTAGCAATAGCTACGGTTTGAGTGAAGAGCAAGCTTACGGACACGAAGACCAGCCTGAACCGTGATAGGCATGTTCGAATAACACACTGTATTCTTGATCATCCGAGCTTTTCTCCAAAATCCAATACTATATCGGTATTCGACCCCGCCTGGTGAGAAATAC
>JABDQW010000065.1 GCA_013042055.1 Gammaproteobacteria bacterium
TACCACATGTCTGAAATGCTGGAGGCACGCCTTTGTGACCATCGTCGGCAGCCACTGAAAGAATCCGTTGTCGACAAGTATCGCCACACCGCCGCTGCTTTTGATGACAAAAGCGTCTAGCCCGCATGATGTAGAAAAAGATCGCCGACGTATTGATCAGTTACGCGATCAACTAAATCGTCATTCTTATCTTTACTATGTTCTGGACAATCCTGAGATACCAGATAGTGAATACGATCGCCTTTATCGAGAGCTGCAGCAGCTCGAGCAAAAATACCCGGAGAGTATTACCGTCGACTCACCGACCCAACGGGTTGGTGAGCAGCCTCTAAAATCGTTTTCGCAAATCACACACAGAATCCCGATGTTGTCGCTGGATAACGTTTTCAGCGACGACGAGTTAAGAGCTTTTTTTAAACGTCTCGCTGACAGGCTGGAGTTGGCGACTGAGCTGGCATTTAATGCAGAGCCGAAGCTCGACGGCCTTGCGGTCAGTCTTATTTATGAGCATGGACTATTTGTACAAGCGGCTACACGCGGTGACGGTACGACAGGCGAGGATGTTTCCCAGAACGTCAGAACCATTCACGCCGTCCCTTTACGTTTGATCGGAGCAGGGATTCCTGGGCTGCTTGAAGTGCGTGGCGAGGTGTTCATGCCTAAGGCGGGTTTTAATCAGCTCAATAAGCGCGCCATCGAGTTGGGTGAAAAAACGTTTGTTAATCCGCGCAATGCTGCAGCGGGTAGTTTACGCCAGCTGGATCCGAAAATTACCGCCAAACGTCAATTGGCATTCTATAGTTACTCAACCGGCGCGGTAGAACAGGGACGACTTCCCGGTACTCAGCACAAGGTATTGTTACAGTTGCGAAAATGGGGACTGCCAGTTTGTCCCGAAATCAAGCTAACCAACGGTGTTGAAGGTTGCATCGAGTATTATAGGTCTATTGAGCGGCAGCGCGATGATCTACCTTATGATATAGACGGTGTTGTCTATAAGGTTAACGACATAGAACTGCAGCAAAGGCTTGGTTTTGTCGCGCGCGCACCACGCTGGGCCATCGCACATAAATTCCCCGCTCAGGAAGAGATTACGTCTATATCAAATGTGGATTTTCAAGTTGGCCGTACCGGCGCCATTACACCCGTCGCCAGACTGGAGCCTGTGTTCGTTGGTGGTGTTACAGTCAGTAACGCTACCTTGCATAATATGGATGAGGTCGAGCGCAAGGACATCCGTGTTGGCGACAAAGTCTACATCAGGCGTGCCGGTGATGTGATCCCTGAGGTCGTGCGTGTGGTGCCTGGATCCCGAGACAAGAAATTAAAGAAAATAAAGCTGCCGCAGAAATGTCCCGTATGCGGTTCTGATGTCGAACGCATTGACGGCGAAGCTATTTCACGCTGTACCGGCGGATTGGTATGCAAGGCGCAACGCACTGAAGCGATAAAGCATTTTGCCTCGCGTAAAGCGATGGATATCGATGGCCTTGGTGACAAGCTGGTCGAGCAATTGGTAGCGATTGGTATGATTGAATCAGTGGTTGATCTATACCGTCTCGACACTGGCCAGGTTGCCGCGTTGGAACGTATGGGACAGAAATCTGCTGAGAATCTTATCAATGCCATCGACAACAGTAGGGAACCAGCGCTAGCAAAATTGATTTATGCATTGGGTATACGTGAAGTCGGTGAGGCAACTGCACGTTCACTGGCAAGATCATTCGGCAGTCTTCAGGCGATTATCGGCGCTACAGAAGACGCGTTGCAGCAAATACAGGATATTGGTCCGGTTGTGGCTAAACACATCACGCATTTTTTCGCCCAGGAACACAACCAGCGAATCATCAATGAGTTGCTCAAGGAAATCGCTATCCAGTCTGAAAATGTCAATACACAAAAGCAAATGTTAGCGGGAAGGACTTTCGTCATTACAGGTACCTTGCCAAATATGACTCGCGATGAAGCAAAGGAACTACTCGAGTCAGCCGGAGCGAAAGTCAGTGGTAGCGTATCATCTAAGACAGACTACCTTGTGGCTGGAGAGAAAGCCGGTTCTAAACTCGCTAAAGCGGAAAAGCTCGGTGTCGAAGTCATCGATGAAGCCAGACTTAGAGAATTGCTCACGGCGTAGCTCGCATCAGACCGCGCATGGCACTAGCCCGCATTTCTCACCAGGATCACGGGAGCAGGCGCAGGATTCGTGTTCGTAAGCGCTGCTCTGGAGCAAAAAGCGTAGCAATAGCTACGGTTTGAGTGAAGAGCAAGCTTACGGACACGAAGACCAGCCTGAACCGTGATAGGCATGCTTGAATAACACACTGTATTTTTGATCATCCTAAATTTTCTACAAATAGCCAATGCCCTATCAGTATCTTACGCCGCCTGGTGAGAAATGCGGGCTAATACGCCTGGCTCTGCACCGATCTTGAATAACATCAAAGCGAATCTGGAGTAAATGAACCATCCCAATCATCGGGCGGAGGATTTTGCCGATGATTACTAATACGATTGAGGTATAGCTGGTAGATTTTTCGCCGGGGTTCTGTCTGGCCAAGTGGGGCAATCTCGCGTTCGGCCTGGTCCCATTTTCTTTCACGGTAGAATTTCACACCGCGGTGAAATTGATGCAGTTTCACACGTTCTGATTCTTCAATGGCATTCGTTTGCCCGAGCGGTTCATAGATCGTAACAGGCTGGTTTTTTCCTTTGACCTTGACGCGGTCCAGTTGGCGGAATTCGAATTCATCCGCGGCAAGGCGGGTATTCTCACCCACGATTATGTCAACACCGTAAAATTTCGTTAGTTTCTCAAGGCGTGCGCCCAAGTTCACCGCATCGCCCAGAACGGTGTAGTCAACGCGGAACTCAGAGCCCTTGTTGCCTACATTCATCTTGCCCGTGTTTATACCAATACCGACGTTGATCTCCGGCCATTGGCGTTTGGCAAAATCAGCATTTAGCCCCTTTATTTGTTGTCTAATCGTCATTGACGCCGAGATTGCATGCAGCGCATGTTGTGGGTCTTGTTGCGGTGCACCCCAGAACGCCATGACTGCATCACCGATATATTTGTCTATAGTACCGTAGTGCTGATGGATAATATCAGTGACAGGGGTCAGGATTGCATTGATCAAGCGTGTGATTTCTTCCGGCGTCATCGTCTCCGATATCTTTGTGAAGTTGCGAATATCGCAAAACAGTACAGTCATTTCGCGTATTTCACCATCGAGATTGATATCATCCAGATTTAGACTGATCTCATCCAGCAATGCGGGCGGTATGTATTTACCGAACAATCGTGTGAGTTTTCGTCTGTTACGGTTCTCAATAAAATATCCATAGCTCATTTGCAGTGTAGCCAGGGCTATAACGAGCAAAATGGGCGAGGCAATAGGAAAGACGAGTTGATACGAGTGCCAGGATATCAGGTTGCCAACTACCAGTAAGAGCAGCAACGCGCTACTGACAGTCATCGCCCAGGTAGGTGATAACAGCGGTAATAAAAAGCTTAAGATCAATCCTAGTATTAGCAGTAGAATGAATGTTATGGCTGCAGTGTAACCGGGTTGATGCAATATAGTCTGGTCGAGAATACCCTGTATGATGTTGGCGTGAATCTCCAATCCAGGAACGGCGGTCTCGAGTGGTGTCGTATGTAGATCATGCAGGCCTGCAGCTGAAGCACCGAAAAGGGCGATTTTTCCCGTTAACTGGTCAACCGGCACGTTTTTATTGAGCACATCGATTGCGCTAATGTACGCGAAGCTCCGTTGCTTGCCGCTATATGGGACTAGTATGCCTGCTTGCTCATCAACCGGTATTAGATATTCACCAATCCTCAACCACTCAAGCAGAGGGGCAGCCATATTATCTGGGTCGGATTGCATGATAAAGTCGAGTTGAGGAGAGCCGACTGCAGTACGTGACAGCGCCAGAGCAAGCGATTCATGCAGTTCCTTTCCATACTGTTGTAGCAGCGCACTGCGCCTGACGATCCCGTCGCTATCGATCAGCGGATTATCAAAAAAGCCAGCGTGTTTTGCGCTCGTCTGCAACACCTCAAGGTTAGCTGTGTAGCCGTTGGAGTTGATAAATGGACTCCGTATTGATACTGTAATATCCAGTAATGCGGCAGGTTCCGGCAGCAAACCTGAGCGAACGTCCGTATCCATTACAAAGCCGAGAACGGTATTTCGATCATCCAGGCTTTGTGCGAATCTATCGTCAGCTTGTATTGAATGCGCGATAGCCTGGTATTCCCTGAGGAAATCTTTGTTGTTGTGTAACGCTCCAGTGGCCATTTCGTGTAGTAGCCTTAAGCCTTCGTCCTGCTCCGGTTCAGCGAATACCACATCAAAACCGATACTGTTGATGTAATAGTGGTTGAAAAGCGTATCTATGATATTGGCCAAAACAGTACGTCTCCACGGCCATTGTCCAAGCTCGGCCAGGCTATACTCATCAATATCGATAATAACCACACGTTTGTCAATGCTGTTAGGCAGCATTAGTTTTACACGGGCGTCATAAGAAAGCTTTTCTGCTATATCCAGAAACTGGATGGGAAAGGTGTTCGTGATATGCAACAGAAAAAGGCTAGTGATGGTGAGATTCAATGCATATCGAGTATATTGCAGGATTTTCACGATGTTTGATAAGGGTTGCTTAACGGCTACCATTTTCCTCAAAATAACAGAGATAGCTGGGCAACGCCGCCTGGTGAGAAATGCGGGCTAGCGCCAAGGCGGCGTTGCAAATTTTGCCAAGGACTACGGCCATTAGCTGCAAGTCGCGCTAGGTACAGCGCTAAATCTGTGTTCAACTGCGGAATCCAGGATTATATTTTTCATTATTGATTTGAATTCTGTAGAATTCAAGCATCTGATCTTACATAGAAGCTGTGACGCATATGATGATCGTAGGAATCGGAGTTGATATTGTTGAACATAAGCGCATCGCACATCTTTTTGACTGCTACGGAGAAAAGTTTGCCAGGCATATTCTCGATGATCAAGAAATGTCCGATTATCAAAAGGCACCTGCACCTGTTAGATTTCTTGCCAAACGATTTGCAGCCAAGGAAGCGGCAGCTAAGGCCTTGGGCACAGGCATTTCCCAGGGTATTACTTTTAACATGATAGCTATCCGTCATGATGGCAACGGTCGACCGCTGCTGGAGCTGATGTCCAAAGCGGCGGACCACGCAAGCTCGATTGGAGTCGTTACGCATTGGCTGAGTATCAGTGACGAGCGATACCATTCGATTGCTATGGTGGTGCTTGAGACAGGAGACTAGCCCGGATGTTGCATGAAGGATTTGGCATTTAGGGGCACGCGGGCTAAGCAGATGTTGTGAGGTCTGTTGGTAGTCGATACGCTTGCAGTTTATCTATTTCCTTCAAAAGATTAGCGGATCTCTTGGCTATTTTGTCGAATTCATGGTTGTCGATCGACGCCTCTAGTAACTGCGCAGCTTTACTGAGAGCGGTGGTGCCACAGCAGCGGCTCGCGCCGTGTAGCTTATGGGTGACTTCTCTTAACTGATCGACATTATTATCGGCTAACGCTTGCCGAATTTCACTGTGATGCTCGGGGAGTTCTTTGACGAGCATCTTGAACAGCTCAATTGCCAATGCGGTGTTTCCATTTGCAAGATTCTTCGCCTGTTCTAGTGAAAATACCGCCGTTTTGTCTGCTGTGGTGTGCGATTTGTTGGAGCGATGGGGTTTTTTTGTCGAGTCAGAAAACCATTCTGAGATGACTTCGCAGATTAACTGTTCACTGATGGGTTTGATTAAAATATCGTCCATGCCACTTGATTCAACTTTTTCAATTTCTTGTGGCATAGCGTTAGCTGTGAGCGCAATGATGGTTGGTCGAGGGCCTTTGTTAGTGACCTCTCGGATCCGTTTTGTGGCTTCGTATCCATCTAATCCAGGCATGTGGATATCCATAAATATAAGATCAAAGTCATTATTCTTTACTATGTTTATACTTTCGTCGCCCGAGCATACGGTAGTAACCTGATAATTGTTCTTCTTCAGAATGATTTCTGCAAGACGAAGATTGATCTCGTTATCATCGACGACGAGTACTTTCAGCGATGGGTGACCTAGTGATACGTGTGTTTCTTTTATTGTGCTACTCGGTTGCGCTGCTGCAGAGTAGCTTTTATTAAGAGTATTTACCAGTGATTTCTGTATTTGAGCTCTTCGCGCTGTTGTGAACACGAGATTACCAAAATATTCAGAATCGATCTGTCTTAACTCTGTGTGTGAACGTGTGCTTACGATTGTCATAACGGGCACGTGGCCAATTGATTGAGTCAAGCATCGTTTATATTTGTCAATGTCCTCCATGTGTTTACGACTTATACCGAAGACCACGGCGTCGTAAGAATCGCAGTTAGTGAAACAATTTTCACTGAAACAGCGATCAAAACTGTATTCGGTAACATCGCACCCCCATTGCTCGATCATTGTGCAGATTGCCTTGCGACAAAGAAAGTGGTCATCGACTAATGCAATGTTTCTGCCATTGAGTTCATCGGGAATATCTTCGGAAGTGTTTTCGATAACGTTGACAGGTATCTTGAACCAAAAGCTTGAGCCCTCACCCTCAGTGCTGTCGAATCCGATATCGCCCTTCATTAACAATATAAGCTTCCTTGAAATGACGAGACCAAGTCCGGTTCCACCAAAATCACGTGTGATCGAGGTATCGGCTTGCGTGAAAGCAGTAAATAGTTTTTGCTTGCTGTTCTTGTCCATTCCTATACCGGTATCAGATACGGTAAATCGGATAGTGTCTGAGCTTGCATTGGGCTCAGGATCTATTTTGAGGAAAATATAACCGTCAAGGGTGAATTTAACGGCATTGCCGACCAGATTAAGTAGCACTTGCCTCAGACGGATAGGGTCAGATTCTACGATATGTGGGACGTCCTTATCTAGATAATAGAATAATTCAAGATTTTTTTCGTAGGCAATGGGTGCAAGTAAGTCAACGACATCTTCAACTATGTCGATGATATTGCATGAAGTTAGCGTTATCTCGAGTTTGCCTGACTCGATCTTGGATAAGTCAAGAATGTCATCGATGATCGTCAGTAAGTTTGTCGCAGACTTGTGGATTGTTCGCACGTAGTCCAACTGGTGGTTATCAAGCTCGGTATTTATTAGCAGTTCGGTAAAACCCATGATGCCGCTCAGTGGCGTACGAATCTCATGGCTCATGTTTGCTAAAAACTCAGATTTTGCTTTACTCGCCTGCATAGCGTTAAAACGTGTTATATCAAGCTCGGCATTTCTGATTTCAAGTTCTTCGAGGGTCTGCTGCAGTTCCTGAGTAAATTCATTTATTCTGGATTCCATACCTGTTTGCGCAATACGCAAATCGTCAGCCATACTATTGATGCACGATTCGAGTACGGCGAGTTCTCCAGGTGCATCGTGCTGGATATGTGCATTATATCTACCAGCTGCGATTGTTTTTACCGCTGCAGTGAGCAGTTGTATCGGATGGGATATTTGACGGCTCAGACGAATCGCAAGCAGGGCACTGATCAAGAGAATCGCTAGAGTGATGAGTCCGCCCTGAATGAGGCTTTTAATCTTTTGCTCTGAGCTATACTGCGTTGTCAAGTAGAGGTCAACATATCCTATTGCTCTGGAGACTGTTTTGGTATTGGAGTCAGCCAGCCCTGGTTTTTCAAAATCATCGATATCGAGCTGTTCTGTCAGAATCGGTCGGCGGAAGTGAAGAACTTCCCTATCTGACATTATCGCGTAGAGATAGCCAGGATACTCTTTCGGCTGAGGTTCAACAGCCAATGACAACAGGGTTTCGTCTTTGTCCTTCGTGATAGTAACTTTTATTACATCCTTGTCGCTCATTAAGGTGTGATTGAGTATATTTCTCAAGGAGTCGATGTTGCCCGAAAAAACCGCATATTCCGCCGCAGGAGATATCTGGCTGGCTATTGTACGGCCATGGCGGTCGAGTGTATTTGAAATGTAATTAAGTTGCGAAAGCGTAAAATATACTGTTAGCACCAGTGCTATTAACAATGCTGGTAACAATGTTAGAACCAGAACCTGGTGTCTTATACCCCACCGTTTCATGGTTTGATTTCCATGTTCTGAATTCGTCTAATGATGGTTCTCTGATCTGGTAATGCGAGATCGAGGGAGGCGGCGACCCTGGCGTTGGTGCTGACTTCGAAGCCACTTGGCGTGTGAACTGTGTGATTAAACTGCCAGTTATTAGCAAAAAAATCGCTCAGAATATTGGCGGCATCGTCTCCGGCAGTTTCTGGCGATGTGTAGACTGCTGCAATTGCTCCGGCTTGCACGAAACTATCTGAGTAGCCGATAACAGGTTTCCTATGGCGGTAGGATGTCAGTAGAATATTCTTGACAGTTCTGCTGTTGTAAATCAAGGGGTCGACGATTGCAAGTAAGACCTGATTGTTCTCAACGGCAGTTTCCAGAGTCGTCAGTAGGTCACTTTCATCGGTAATCGCATACAACTGCAAATTTAGATTGTATTTTATTGCGCATATTGTCAGCTCTGCAGTCGCCTCGGCTGAGTTGATGCTGGATAAGACACCAATGGTCGTCCATCTGGGATTTAGCGCCCGTATAAGTTGCAAATGTTTACAAGCGGGTTGTTCGGTGATCAGGTCGGATTGCGCGGACGTGTAGTTTGTTCTTTGAATATTTCTGTTGTTAATTCTGAGTACTATCGCTTCACTAGCGTAGTCATGCAGTTTCGTTATCGCACGTTCACCGATAGTGACGTAGACGGTATTGCTATGTTTTGGCGATGTCGTCAGCTCATCAGATGAGATTATCAGCGCTTGTGTTTCGGTACTGTCGATATTTTGCTGGATTCTTGATGCTGTGCGTTGCTGGTAGCTGCTGTCAGATGATGTGACTATGACGACATGACGTGAACTATCGGCAAGAGCAGGCTTTGCAACGCCCAACAATATACCGTTCAACAACGACAATACGAGTACTACCAGACCTGTCGCTATGTTAGAGCTATTCTTCTGTCTCTTCCTATCCATAATCCCTAGGATTCCTGATATAGACGTCGATACTCAAAACGTATTTATCGAATATGCAGCATGAACTGCAGAAATGCAATCAGGTTCTGCTCGACCGCAGGTGCCTGGCTGCTGGGAAATTTGTCATAGTCACTATAATTTTCCAGTAGATTCTGCATATTGATAGCCAGGCTCGCGCTTTCGTTACCTAGTCTGAAATTACGAACCAGACGCAGGTCGAGTTTTTTGTAACCCTGCGTATTTCTAAAACCGCATCCGCCATTAGGTTGGCCACCACCCTCGCAGGTGTTGTTATGGTTTGCATCCATCCAGGCCATGTCACCAACATAGTAAAACCCCAAACTAGCCGAATATTTTTCATTGAAGTCTTTCATGGTCAGCAATGACAAGGCGTGGTCAGGTGCAGACTCTTCATATTCCCTGGATTTGCCGACGCGTACGGGATCGTCGCTTTTTATATCCAGCAAGGCTCCGCTCGCAACAACACGAAAGGTCCGGTCGATTCGATAATCCACTTCGATATCGAAGCCACGAACAGTGGTCGCATACAAATTGTCAAACACGAATGCAGCGTTGTTCACATTATCCAAGCCCGTTGGATCCGGGACTTCGGGTCCATCGATCAAGTCCTCAAGCTTGTCTTGAAAAATACGCGTGTTGAGCAATAGTTTTTTGTTAAGTAACTTGCCGTAGTAGCCGATCTCAATATTGGTGATCTTTTCCGTTTCCAGGTTGTTAAGCGGAACATAAAGCTGATCATGTAACGCAACCGGCTCGGTCTCGTTGATAGTTGCTGTCGCGGTATAGGCAACGTTAGCGTCTTGTTCGAATAGAAAGGGGGTACGCACCGCTCTCGACGCTCCAACGCGAACAGTATGTCGGTCGTTGAAATGATGCAGATAGGCGATGCGCGGCGATAAATCCGCGTTCACGCCATCACTTTTCTCAACTAGCAGACCGACATCAATGGTATTTCTAGCGTTAATGTCTGTTACTGCGCTACCGAATAAGCGGTAGGTATTCCGTTTTACTTTGCCCGATGTGCGGAAGTAGAAGTCGGAATTGACTCTATCGTGCTGCGCGCTGAATCCCCAGGTCAGATCGATAGTATCCCTGGGTCTTATAAAGTGGGTCAATTCCAGATTATGGCGTTGACTGATATAGCTCTGCTTGACTGGAAAGGTAAACGGGTCCAGGGGAAATACATTGATCGTGCGCGAGACAAAGTCGTCCTGCTCGTCAAGATAATTGAAAAAATATTTGGCCACGACCGATTGCTTCGAACTGATGGTGCTGTTCCAACGCAGATATTGGTGTGCGTTTTTATCTTCAATGTCGCGATTGGGCCTTACCGGCTCTCTTTTGCCTGCTTCCGCCTGCTGGATCGTGCGACCAAAACTGCCCTGGTAAGTGATTTGGTTGCGTGTGTTCGCCTGATAGTCAAGCCGATAGTCAATGAGGCCGGAGTTGACATCATCATAGGCATTGTTGCCGCCGGCACGGTCCTGACCATCATCATTAACCGTTGCAAGTGTCAGGCGGTAATCCAGGTCGCCGCTATTACCACCGTAGCGATAGGTCGCATCGAAGATATCGTGGTTGCCGATATTGATCTTGGTGAAATGCCCCTGGTCCTCTGAGGCATGTCGAGTGATAATATTGATCACGGCCTGGAATGAGTTAGAGCCGTAGGTTGACGCGTTTGGCCCCCTGGTGACTTCGATGCGCTCTATGTCATCGATGGCGATCGGTATGTTGTACCAGTTGACACCGCCCAATAAAGGGTCATAGATCGAACGGCCGTCAATGAGTACGTTCATCTGTCTCGAAAACTGGTCACTGTGCCCATGATAGGCTACAACCAGCAAAGGTTTGTCGCCAAAATCATTGACCGAGTGTCCAACGATGATACCGGGGATCAGGCGTAATGCATCCGGAATGGTTCTCGCGCCTGCGGCTTCGATCAAGTCGCGATCAATACTGGAAATGGCAACAGGTGATCGCGATGGGGTCGTGCCCAGTTGATTATCGGATAGTACGACCGGCATATCAGAGAATGCGTCTTCTACTGCCGATGTGGTTGTGGTCCAACATAGCAGAAAGCAGAATGCTGAGGCGATACCAAACCGGTGATATACCATGCGTCCTCGTGTCCTTTCAAAGCTGTCGTGTGTAATATAGAGGGATATACTGCCAAGATTACTAGCGTTATTCCAGATTATTATGGTAACTCCCTGATTATGAAAGAATCAACCTATCATTCGCTCGAAGACTGCATTGGCAATACACCGTTGGTGCGCTTGCAGCGCCTTCCAGGCCAAACGAGCAACGCGCTGTTGGTGAAACTGGAGGGCAATAATCCAGCAGGTTCGGTCAAGGACCGGCCCGCCTACAACATGATTTATCAAGCGCAGTTACGCGGTGAAATTAAACCGGGTGACACCTTGATCGAAGCCACAAGTGGTAACACCGGCATTGCACTGGCGATGGTCGCAGCTATGCTCGGTTATCGCATGATCTTGATCATGCCGGATAACATGACCGAGGAGCGGCGGGCGGCGATGAAGGCCTACGGTGCGGAGTTGATTCTTGTCAGTCGTGAACAGAGTATGGAGGGCGCTCGCGATTTGGCGCAACAAATGCAGGCGCAAGGCGAGGGCAAGGTTCTCGATCAGTTTAACAATATAGACAATCCCGGTGCGCACTACACCGGCACCGGGCCGGAAATATGGCGTGATACACAAGGAAAAGTCACGCATTTCGTCAGTTCGATGGGCACAACCGGTACCATTATGGGTGTATCCCAGTATTTGAAAGAAAAAAATGCTGCTGTCCAGATCGTCGGTGTGCAACCGGAAGAGGGTTCCAGCATTCCGGGTATCCGGCGCTGGCCAGAAGCCTACATGCCCGGTATATTCGATGCGGCAGGTGTTGACCAAACCCTGGATATTAACCAACAACTCGCTGAACAGACGTCGAGGAATCTAGCGGCAAAAGAGGGTATTTTTTGTGGCATGTCTTCGGGCGGAGCGGTTGCCGCGGCATTGCAACTCAGTCAAGAGCTTGAACAAGCAGTTATCGTCAGCATCATTTGCGATCGAGGCGATCGCTATTTGTCTACGGGCGTGTTCCCGTCGTAGTCTGAACCGTGATAGGCATGCTCGAATAACAGACAATATTTTTGATCATATGAGCTTTGCCCCAAAGGGCCAATGGCTTACCAGTATTCCACGCCGCCTGATGAGAAATGCGGGCGCGGACGATTCGATCGAATGCAACGGCAGGCAATATGAGCCATACGACAAAACGAAAAAGACGGCGTAAGAAACGCTTACCTGTTGATCCAGTAGAAGCGATCATCGATTCTTTGTCGGATGAAGGCCGTGGTATTTCGCACAT
>JABDQW010000113.1 GCA_013042055.1 Gammaproteobacteria bacterium
GCGCCGCTCTGGAGCGAAAAGCGTAGCAATAGCTACGGTTTGAGTGAAGAGCAAGCCTGCGGACACGAAGACCAGCCTGAATCGTGATAGGCATGCTTGAATTACACCGTGTTTTTTCGATCATTCGCGATTTTCAACAAAAGCAATACCTTATCAATATTCTACGCCGCCTGGTGAGAAATGCGGGCTAGCCCACTGGTGCTAATGCTGTTAATTCCAGTTGTGCAGCTTGGCCTGGTGCAGTTTACGGTAGCTCTGCAGCAAACGCTTGTGCAGCCCAAAGCCCTCAAGGCTCAGGCCTGGGCTGTGCAGGTCATGGAATACCTCCCTGCCATCGACGATTTTAATTGCACGATCAACATTCGCTTCGCCATACATCATTGACAAGCTGCAACGATAGTCATCGAAATGTCGATTGGCATCGTGCTTGATTGCAAGCAAAGCACCGATGCATCGGTATTCATTGGTGCGTCGCTGATCCAGTTGGTCGATCTGGATGCACCAATCGACCCAGTCAATGGCCTCGCGATCCTGTAACGCCAGGTGCAACATAGCCTTGAGTTCACCGATGCGTAAACTTGCCCAGGCGGTACCGCTATCGGGCGCAATACCAATGAATTCAGCCACGAGCTGAAGATCGTTGTAAGCTGCCTGCTCCAAGCGATCCAGGATATCACGCCAGACAGCAGGACCAAGTGTGTTCAAGCTCAGGATTTCTTTTCTGACAAAAGCGCCGTCGTTATTGTTGTTCCAAATAAGGTCGTCTACCGGATAGATATCAGACATCCCTGGTACGATGATACGGCAGGAATATATTCCCAGATGCTCGTAGTCCGCGATATAGATATCAAAACCCATCGCGTGAACCAGGTTACACAAATACTCAAACTCATCGTGCGTACTGGCATCATGGTCCCAGTCAACAAAACCTAAATCTGGACGGTCCTTGAAAAAATCATATGCGAGCAATCCACTGGAATCGATGAAATGCGATTCCAGATTATGCGGATCAGCGACTTCATCCATATCGAAGCTGGGCTGTTGAAATCCCTCCAACTGGTCTAGTCCTCGACCCTGCAGCAATTCGGTAACACTTCGCTCCAGCGCGACTTCGAAACAGGGGTGCGCACCGAATGATGCAAATACCGAACCATTAGCAGGATTGATCAGGGTCACGCTGACGACAGGGTACTTACCACCGAGTGAAGCATCGCCAATGCGCAGATGATAGCCATGGCGTTGTAGATCTTCGATCGCAGTATTAATGCTTGGATACCGCTCGAGTACTTCACGGGGAACTTCGGGCAGACAGATCCCGCGTGCGATGATCATATTTTTTACATAACGCTCGAATATCTCCGATAAGGCTTGAACCCGTGCTTCATGTGACGTATTGCCGGCTGACATGCCGTTGCTGACGTAGATATTGCCGATAATATTTAGCGGGAACCAAATCGTCTGGCGGTCTTTCTGGCGTCGATATGGCAGCGCACAGATACCGCGCACACTGTTTCCAGAGTTGGTGTCGACAAGCTGATCCGGTTTCAACTGTTTATCCGGATCGTAATAATGCCACAAATGCTGGTCGAGTAAGCCTTCCGGCATAACACCGTCGTTGTCAAACCGAAACCAGCGCTCGTCCGGATAATGCACAAATTCGCCGCAACTGATTTCTTCACCGAGGTAGAAATCGGCAAAAAAATAATTGCTGCTCAAGCGTTCAAGGAACTCGCCCAGCGCGCTGGCAAGACAGGCCTTGTGGCTTGCGCCCTTGCCATTGGTGAACATTAAACCGCAATACCTGTCCCTGATATGAACCGAATACACATTTGGAACAGGATTCAACCACGAAACCTCTACTATGTCGAAACCGAGTGCTTTGAGTTTATCGAGCATGTTCGTGATCGACGATTCGAGATCGCGGTCCTTGCCCCTGATGTAGGTGATTTCAGCCATGATGGCAATGACGTAAATGGCACAAATCGCGATGAAGATTGAACAATGCGCGTGCACACGTCATTTCGACGACGCTAACGCCATGATCCCGGGAAGCGCATCGGCCAGCAGCACATGAACATCTGCCTTTGCTGCTTTCAAGCTCTCGTTGATAGCGTCGTGTAGTGAAACATCTTCGCTACCCTTGCCGGCAGCCCAATTAACGACTATCGCACAGCAGGCGTATTTCATATCCAGCTCACGCGCAAGCACTGTTTCGGGCATGGCAGTCATACCGACAATATCACAGCCATCCCGTTCAAGGCGTTTGATTTCAGCTGCCGTTTCCAGACGCGGGCCCTGTACCGCACCATAAGTACCTCTGGATACCACGGCCATATTCTCTTTAACCGCTGACTCGTTCAGTACCCCGCGTAGCGCTTCATCGTAAGGCCAAGTGAAATCGACATGAACGACCGCTTCTTGGTTATTCTCGTAAAAGGTCTGGCTCCGGCTATGCGTGTAATCGATGATCTGATCCGGGATCACCAGGGTCTTCGGCGACATGTGTTCAGTAATGCCTCCGACCGCTGCGGTTGCTACGATGTGCGTCACGTTAAGTTCACGCAATGCCCAGATATTGGCGCGGTAGTTAATTTCGTGTGGCGCAATGGTGTGGCCGAAACCGTGACGATGAATGAATACGATTTCTCCACCATTCATTTTTCCGAACAACAACGGGCTCGACGTTGCGCCGTACGGTGTGTTTATCATTTCACGGTGGCTGACTTCAAGGTTCGCAATGGCATCCAGTGCGCTACCGCCAATAATGCCTATCTTAGCCCGCATTCAACTGTCTCCCGGTTGTAGTGCATAAATACAGTCAAGGTGTCGCAGCTTCCCTTTGTAATCCATGCCGTAGCCAAATACATAACGGTCATCAACTTCGAGTGCTACGAAATCGCAGTGCATGCCTGCCATCAGACGTTCGTGCTTTTTCTGCAGCAATACGGCGGAAATCACCTCGCGAGCGCCTTGCTCACGACAATATTGTTCAATCGCGGCCAGGGTATAACCCTCATCAAGAATGTCGTCCAGTATCAAAACGCTGCGGTTCGCGAGCTTTAGCTTAGGGTAAGCCAGCCACTTGATCTCATCTCCGCTGGTAGCATCACCATATCGTGACGCATGGACGTAATCGAATTCGGCGTCAAGAGGCAAATACGTCATGATTTCTGCAGAGAACTTCAACCCACCTTGCATGACACAGAGTACAACGGGGGATGAATCGTGGAGGCGCTTTGTAAGGCGCTGAGCAAGCGTTTCTATTGCCGAGTTGATTGCGTCTTTATCATAGAGAAGTTCTGCCCGTTGCAGTACCTGCTGTGGCTTAAAAACAGTGTTAGCTGAAGATGTATCCATCGCGATTACTTTCTGGCATGGTCTGCTATCAACGTGATGAAACAGACTGTAGATATAACGGCAAAAACGAGCCGGTTATGGGCATTTTCACTCATCGCTCTTCGAAAACGCAAGTGCTATGATGTCCAGGGCCAATCAACTCTGTTATGACATGGTCAGGTAACAACGACAGAGCGGTTCATACATCCATTTCCATCCAGGGAGACTGATCAAGTGCTGCAATCAGAGATGAGACTTGCCTCCATTCATTATTGTCGTGCAAATTTGCGCATGAAATATCCCCGCGACCATGCATACGAACCAATCGCATCTGCGAGGTCGGATTGTTATAGCCTTTTAGTTGTTCAACAACCTCGTGGACACCCTCAGGATGATTGCAAACCAGCACCATATCACAACCGGCTTGCAGCGCCTGCTGCGCTCTCTCAGCGTAGCCACCTGCAACACCTGCTGCTTCCATGCTCAGATCATCACTAAATATGACTCCTTGAAAATTCAGCCTGCCGCGCAATATCTGCTGCAACCAGATGCTCGAATAGCCGGCAGGTTTATCGTCAACCTTGTCGTAAATAACGTGTGCAGGCATGATGGCACTCAAATCATTGGCAATCATTTTTACAAACGGCACGATATCTTCTGCGAACAGTGCGTCGAGTTCGCGGTGGTCGACTGCTGAGGCCAGGTGTGAATCTTCGGCGACACCGCCATGACCAGGAAAGTGCTTACCAACGGCATGCATACCAGCTCTCAGCATACCGTGCATGGACGCATATGCCAGAGTTGCGACGACGTCAGGGCTGGCGTGATAAGCACGATCACCGATCACGCCGCTGACACCATGCGCGACATCTAAAACCGGCGCAAAGCTGAAATCCACACCGATCGCCCTGAGCTCAGCAGCCAATAGCCATCCTGCCTGTTCTGCATATTTTCGCGCCATGTCCGCATCTTTGTCGAACATCTTACCGTAGACGCTAGCCGGAGGAAGTCGAGTAAAACCCTGGTGAAAACGCTGCACCCTGCCGCCCTCGTGATCGACCGCGACCAGTAGATGCGGCGAACGCGCTGCGTGTATCCGTGTAATCAGCGCCGTCAGCTGAGCTATCGATTCGAAATTTCGCGTGAACAGGATAACACCGCCTATCAGCGGGTTTTCCAGCAATTCCTGTTCCGCTATACTTAGCTCTGTACCAGCAAGATCCATCATGATAGGGCCGAGGGACATGTGTTGGTTCCTATGTTAAAAAAAGCTTGTTAATGGGTTTAACATTACAGAATGAAAGTATTTTGTCTAGATAGCGCTCAAATCCATCAAATTCGTGACTGCCACCTTGTTCAATTATGCATGGACATCCTGCATATTTTTCCTTCGCTTCCCTGTAGTCAAGCGTCTGATCTCCCGTTTGTAGCAATACAAGATATCTTTGCGTGTGCGTAATTTGATCGACATACAGAGCACGGAATTCTTTAATATGGCTTTCATCGAGTAACCAGCGTTCCGCAGTGTAAAGGTTTGTATTCACGCCAAGATAGTGTCTGAGTAACGCATGGGGTTTCACTGCCGGATTAATTAAAACCGCAGGACAATAATATTTTTCCGCTAACCAGGTCGCGTAAAAACCACCCAATGAGCTGCCCACCAATGATACCTGCGTATTTCTGTTGATGGCCTCGACGCGTTGCTGCAGAAGCTCAATGGCTTTTGCGGGTTGTGCCGGTATTTCCGGTACCTCAATATAATCACGCAAACCACAACGCTGCATGTGTGCAAGCAGCAATTTGGCCTTATACGATTCAGGCGAACTGTTAAAACCATGCAGGTAGACTATCTTATTCATGGTCGTGCAGCTCCAATAGCGGACGGAAAATATTTTCTGATACTGATCACATTGTAAAAAACCCCTGTAAAACAGCGTTTTACAGGGGTTCAGTTCAGCATCAAATCAAGGCAGATATATTCTGGCCGGGAGAATTTTTAGCCAGTAGCCATATCCTTGAGGGCCTTGAGTGGAAGCACTTTGACGACCTTGCGAGCTGGCTTGGCGGCAACATCCATGAATTCGCCGGGACGGAACGGATTAGGAACGTTCTTGCGTGCTTTTGTTGCTGGCTTCTTGTTTACTTTAACTTTCAACAAACCGGGCAACTTAAACTCGCCGGCTCCACGACTCTTCAGGTGGCCCGCCATGACATCGGAAAGCGACTCGAAAACTTTTGCGACATCCCTACGCGCCAACCCTGTTTCTTCAGATATGTGTGCATACAGTTGAGATTTAGTGTAGCCCGTGCTGATTGCCTTGATTGGTTTAGCTGGTGCAGCTTTTTTCACTGCACGTTTTTTTGCTACTTTTTTCTTGGCAACTTTCTTTTTAGTAACTTTTTTCTTGATTGGTGACATTATCGATAAACCCTTTGGTTTTTTATTATTAATACAGTGAGTTTTTTTATACCTTTATTTGTAGAATGTAAATACATTTCGATAAAAAAAGCTTTTTTTATCGAAAAAAATAGTAAAAATTGATGTTAGACGAGATTACTGCTTGGCATTAAGTATAGCCACGCAGTGAACTGCAATACCCTCTTCCCTGCCGATATATCCGAGTCTTTCGGTAGTTGTAGCTTTGATGTTAATTTGGTCAACATCGCAGCCAAGTTTAGCAGCCAAGCTTTCCGCCATTGCCTTTACATAAGTGGAAAGTCTCGGCGATTGCGCGATAACAGTGATATCGAGATTGCCGAGTTTATAGCCTGCATCAGACACACGTTGATACACATCTGCTAACAGGATCATACTATCTATACCGGCATATGCAGGATCCGTATCGGGAAAGTGCTGACCGATATCACCCGCAGCGATAGCACCCAACAAGGCATCACATACCGCATGTATCAAAACGTCACCGTCTGAATGCGCTTTAAAACTGTATATATGAGGTACGTCTATACCCGCTAATCTGATACTGTTTCCCGATTTGAAACGATGCACATCAAAACCGTGACCAATCCGAAAAGGCTGCTTTTGCTGATTCATGCACGATCTCCATTTGAAGACATGGCCTTGACATAAAGCTGCGCCAACAACAGATCCGCAGGGCGCGTAATTTTTATATTACTTTCGCTACCAGCTACTAGCATCGGTTTGTATCCAGCATGTTCCATTGCGGATGATTCGTCGGTTACCGGGACATTGGCAACCAATGCTGATTCAAGTGCACGATAGAGTTTGCTGGCTGAAAACAGCTGTGGTGTTAAAGCATGCCATAGCCCGGTTCTGTCTATGGTCCGCTCGACGCATTGTTCATCGTCCTGACGTTTCATTGTGTCGCGTACCGGTACCGCCAACAAACCACCCGATTCGGTACCTTCGGCACGCTCGATCAGATTACAGATATCGTCACTGCTGACACAGGGACGTACCGCATCATGGACTAGAGCCCATGTCGTCTCTTGCTGGTACTGCGCCTGCTTCGATAGTAAATCAAGCGCATTCATAACACTGTGGCAACGTTGTTCGCCACCGACTGCGACGATAACGGGTTTAGTGGAGTCCAGGCGTATCTGCGGCCAATAGGGATCATCACGTTGTAATGCCACAATTACGCCGTGTATCCTGTCGACGCTGAGCAGTCTGTTGATGGTGTGTTCTATGACCGGTCGGTCGATTAGAGTAAGGTATTGCTTAGGTATGACAGACTGCATGCGCGTGCCGCTGCCTGCAGCCGGGATCACAGCCCATATGTCGCATCGGTTATTCACTTGCGTGCTCAGGGCTGGTGTTCATAAACGTCGCTCTGGAGCGAAAGGCATAGCCATCGCTAAGGTTTGAGTGGGAAAACCGTAGGGTGAGCAATGTGGACTTTAATCACTATCGATGACCTGGTAATAGATTTCATCCTTTTTAATCATGCCCAATTCACTGCGAGCACGTTCCTCGATAGCCTCAATGCCTTTTTTTAAATCCGATACTTCCGCTGCAAGCGCCTGATTGCGTTCCTCAAGTCTGCTGACCTCTGTCTGAATAGTCTCGATTTCCTGCTCCAGTCCAATTACTTCAGGAACACCGCCATCGCCCAGCCACAGTTTGAATTGCAGCCATATCAACAAAAGAAACAGGATGGCACCAATCAGTTTCAACTTACTTTAAATGTTTAAATGCACTGGTTCCAGCGTAAACTGCATCATCGCCCAGTGTTTCTTCGATTCTGAGCAGCTGGTTATATTTGGCAATGCGATCGGAGCGCGACAGCGAACCAGTCTTGATCTGCCCGGTCTGTCTAGCAACACACAGGTCGGCTATGGTGCTGTCTTCGGTTTCCCCCGAGCGATGCGAAACGACAGCGGTATAATCCGACATATGAGCCAAATGTATGGCATCTAGCGTTTCTGTTAATGAGCCGATTTGGTTGAATTTGATTAAGATGGAATTGGCAACACCTTTATCGATACCCTGCTTGAGGATCGAGGTATTGGTAACAAACAGATCATCGCCAACCAACTGCACTTTGTTACCCAGCTTTTCAGTTAGTATCGCCCAGCCGTCCCAATCGTTCTCAGCCATGCCGTCTTCGATGGTGATGATCGGATACCGATCGACCCAGTCTGCCAGGTAGTCGCTGAACTCGGTTGAGTTAAAAGCCTTGCTTTCAGATGCCAATGTGTATATGCCATCGCTATAGAATTCGGAACTCGCGACATCGAGACCCAGATAGACGTCTTTGCCCGCTTCGTATCCGGCTTTTGCGATCGCTTCCAGTATGACTTCGATAGCTTCCTCATTGGAGGATAGATTCGGCGCGAAACCACCCTCATCACCCACGGCTGTATTCAAACCCCTAACCTGCAGGACTTTCTTCAGGGTATGGAAAATTTCCGCACCGTAACGCAGCGCTTCCTTGAAACTGGGAGCGCCGACAGGGAGGATCATGAACTCCTGCAAATCGACGCTGTTATCTGCATGCTCGCCGCCATTGATGATGTTCATCATCGGTACCGGCATGGTGTATTCCCCTTCCCCAAGATTGACATACAAGGGTTTTTTGTTTTCGAGTGCAGCGGCGTGTGCACTGGCCAGCGATACAGCAAGTATCGCATTGGCACCCAGACGTCCCTTGTTTTCCGTGCCATCGAGTTCAATCATTTTCTTGTCTAGGGCATTTTGGAACTGTGCATCCATACCGATCAGGGCGTCGCGTATTTCGGTATTAACGTTGGCGACAGCCTTGGTAACACCCTTGCCAAGATAGCGATTGCTGTCACCATCGCGCAATTCAAGCGCCTCTCTGGTACCTGTCGATGCGCCGGAAGGTACTGCAGCCCTACCCGTTACTTCGCTGGCTAGTGTAACCTCGGCTTCTACCGTTGGGTTGCCACGTGAATCCAGGATTTCACGAGCGTGAATGTTTACGATGTTTGACATGGTTTACCCTCAGTGACGAATTTGATGTTATTTTGGAGTAGAACGCGTACTCAACGCATTTCTTCTAATGGCTCTGATTTTACTACGTTGTCGATAGCAATGAGAGTTCTCAGTAATGACTCTATCCGGAAGAGCGGCCACGCGTTGGGGCCATCGCTCAATGCCTGATCCGGGTTCGGATGGGTTTCCATAAACAACCCCGAGATACCGGCGGCGACGGCTGCGCGGGCAAGCAGCGGAACATGTTCACGCTGTCCGCCGGATGAGGAACCCTGACCGCCGGGTAGTTGCACTGAGTGCGTGGCGTCGAATACCACAGGGCAAGCGGTTTCTCGCATCACGGCCAAGGCTCGCATGTCAGAGACCAGGTTGTTATAGCCAAAGGATACGCCACGTTCACAAACCATGATTGTGTCGTTTCCGGTCGATCGCGCCTTTTCGACGACGTTTATCATGTCCCACGGTGCCAAGAACTGTCCCTTCTTGATATTGACCGGTTTGTCTGCCGCGGCGACCTTGACAATGAAATTAGTCTGCCGACATAAGAACGCCGGCGTCTGCAACACATCAACGACATCGGCAACTTCATCGATGGGCGTATCTTCATGCACATCGGTGATCACCGGCACGCCGATCTGATCCTTAACCTTCTGCAGAATACGCAAGCCCTGTTCGATGCCCGGTCCACGAAAGCTGTTAGCAGAGGAACGGTTTGCCTTGTCAAACGACGACTTGTATATGAAATGGATACCCAAGCGTTCGGTCAGGGCTTTCAATTGGGTCGCGGTCTCAAGAGCCAGTTGTTCAGACTCGATCACACAGGGACCCGCTATCAGAAACAGCGGCTGATCCAAGCCGGCGTCAAAACCGCAGATTTGCATCAGGCCGCAACCTCACCAGCGCGCGCATGTTTGGTATGCTGTTCCAGTGCGGCCCTGATAAAGGAACTGAAAACAGGATGGCCGTCGCGCGGCGTCGAGGTAAACTCAGGATGGAACTGACATGCTAGAAACCAGGGATGATCCCTAAGCTCAACCATCTCAACCAGGCTGTGGTCACTGGACTTACCACTGATGACCAGCCCGGCCTCGACTAACTGATCCATATAGTTGTTGTTAAACTCGTAGCGGTGACGGTGTCGTTCGATAACTGTATCACCGCCATAGACCTGATGTGCCAGCGTTCCAGGGACCAGATGGCAAGTCTGTCCACCCAGCCGCATGGTGCCACCAAGGTCGGAATCCTCATGACGCGTTTCAATACGACCGTCTTCCGCTTTCCACTCGGTAATCAGTGCAATAACCGGATTGGCTGAGTTTTTGTCGAATTCACTGCTGTGAGCATCGCTGATATGCGCAATATGGCGTGCGAATTCAATCACGGCAACCTGCATCCCCAGGCAGATGCCAAGATACGGCACCTTGTTCTCTCGGGCATATTTAACGGCTGCAATTTTGCCCTCAACACCACGATCACCGAAGCCACCCGGGACCAGTATCGCATCCAGCCCCACCAGTGAACTAAAGTGCCCACATTCGAGACTGACCGAGTCGATATAGTGAATATTGACCTTCGACTTGTGCTGAATTCCAGCGTGAGAGAGTGCTTCGTTCAACGATTTGTACGATTCAGTCAATTCGACATATTTGCCAACCATGCCAATATTGACTTCGTGCTCAGGATGCTTCATCGCATCGACGACATGCTGCCACTCAGCTAAATCGGCCCGCGGCAAATCCAGATGCAACTTTCGGACAATAATGTCATCGACGCCCTGCTCATGCAGCCAGATCGGAATCTCATAGATGTTGCCCATATCTTTCGCAGAAATAACCGCGTTTTGTTCCACATTGGTAAACAGGGCGATTTTACGGCGCTCGTCTGTGGGCAATAACTTTTCGGAACGACATAACAGGATATCCGGCTGGATGCCGATCGAACGCAGCTCCTTGACCGAATGCTGTGTTGGCTTGGTTTTAACTTCACCTGCAGTAGCGATGTACGGCACCAGCGTTAAATGGACAAATATGGCGCGCTCATGGCCAAGATCGATACCCATCTGACGAATAGCTTCCATAAACGGCAGGGATTCAATGTCGCCGACGGTACCACCGATCTCTACCATGGCGATGTCGGCACCATCGGCACCCTCGACAATACAACGTTTGATCTCATCGGTGATGTGTGGAATGACCTGTACTGTGCCGCCAAGGTATTCGCCGCGACGTTCTTTGCGAATCACACTCTCGTAGATCTTGCCTGTGGTAAAATTGCTGGCCTTGTCAGTTTTTGAACGTACAAAGCGTTCATAATGCCCGAGATCGAGATCAGTTTCTGCACCGTCTTCAGTAACAAAGACCTCGCCATGTTGAAAAGGGCTCATTGTACCGGGGTCGACATTGATATAGGGATCCAGCTTGAGCATGCGGATTTTGAGGCCACGACTTTCGAGGATTGCACCGATGGAAGCGGAAGCGATACCTTTACCTAATGAAGAAACAACACCACCGGTAATAAAAATATATCGCGTCATGTAATGTGAAACGCCTTGGGTTATTTTTTAAGTAAAGCCAGCATGGAAGCTCGGCTCTCGATGGGCCTGTATAGTACCAATTATCAGCAAGAGTCTCAATCACGATAATGTATTAACTGTAAACTAAACGCGTGCGATAAAACACGCGTTACAATACATTTACAATCGCCGACAACTGTACGCTTTTCATCATATATACTTGAATACCCCAATATATCTAATTGTTTTAGCAATATATTTAAAGTGACAAATCTGCAGCCAGCCGAGCTATACCGGGCCGAGTTGACGAATAACGGCTTTATATCAGACCCTGCCCAGAAACAGGTAGTTGCCGCCTTGCAACATCTGCACGAAAATCTTGTTGTTGATTTCAATTCCCGGTCATCCTGCTTCAAGCGTACCATCTGCCGGTTGGCGCGATGCAGGCTAATGCCTGTCAAAGGTCTGTATCTCTGGGGCGGCGTCGGTCGTGGTAAAACCTGGCTGATGAACCTGCTCTTTGAGTCGCTACCATTCGACAATAAACTGCGGGTTCACTTCCATCGCTTCATGCTTGATGTTCACGAAAAGCTTGCCAGCATGCACGGCCAGAAGAATCCGTTGAAGGCCATAGCCAAAGATTTCGCTAGCAGATACCGCGTTCTTTGTTTGGATGAATTTATTGTTACCAACATCACTGATGCCATGCTGCTATCGGGATTGTTGCGAGCTTTGTTCGATAACGGCGTGACACTGGTCGTCACGTCGAACCGAATACCGGCTGATCTATACAAAAATGGTCTTCAACGTGAGCGATTTGTTCCGGTGATCGAGCTGATCAAGCAGCACACCGAGGTGATGCAGATTGGTGGTAATACCGACCATCGCATAGCTCTGCTCGAACAGGACGATACTTACTACACCCCTGCTTCAGCCGCTACCAACCAGCAACTGAAGAGGCGCATGCAGATGCTGACACATGGCGCTTTCAGCAAGGACCGTGTGCTGACCATACACAAACGACCGATAAAAACGGTGATGCTCGCTGACGAAACCGCTTGGTTCGAATTCGACACGCTCTGTGACGCGCCCAGAGCGACACCTGACTACATCGAGCTGGCGCGTGAATATCACAGCATCATACTGTCAAATGTTCCCGTCATGGATGAAAATACGGATGACAAGGCACGCCGCTTCATTTATCTGATCGATGAGCTCTACGACCGCAAGGTCAAATTAATCATCAGCGCAGACGCACCGCCTAAAAAACTGTACACTGGAGAAATGCTCAGGTTTGCATTCAAGCGTACCAGTAGTCGTTTGATCGAAATGCGCTCTAAAGACTACCTGGAAAAACCCCATCGGCCAGAAAGATGAATCCTGATCAGCCAGCACATGTACAGTGCGTGGTCGAGTCCATTTGTGGGCTCGGTTGCGACAGAGTTCGGGCGGTCATTCGGTCGCTCGAAGCCGGAGAACTCGTCGGCGAAACTTCTGGACTCGTTGCAAGTCAGCGGCTCGAAGTACTGGCCGAACTCAAGGCGATCATGTCGGTATACGACAAAGATCCACGCTGACCACACCCTCTAACCCCCCCCGCCGAGTCGGCGATGCCGAAATCCTGTCGGCTAAATTTACACTATCGACAAATACCTGACGTTACCAGTGATGAACGATTGAATAACTTGTTGTAATTAGATGAAACGAGCCTGGCTGGCACAGGACTTGCTGCCTCACTGTCAAGACCTGTAATAACTAAATGTGAAAAAAATGAAACGTTTTGCCAAACCCATTATATTGTTTGCTTGCAGTTTCGCGGTCGGTGTCTGTGTTGCCCCTGTGTTCATAATCGAGAAAGAACCAGTTTCAGCACCCACACAGAAACCAATACACCACTATCGCAACCGCTACGGTGAAACCATCAAGCGAACTGTCTGAGCGCTGACTTCCTCATTTTTCACTCTCGAAAAGGCGCCAAGATCGCAAAGTATATTTGCTGCTTCCAATTCGACGAGTAATTGATGCAACTTTATTCCATCTCTTCCGCTGAGGGCAGTTCGAGGCGTGCCCCCAGACCGCCGATATCGGACTTCTGCAAGGCCAGTGAGCCGTGGTATAAATGCGCAAGATCGATCACGATCGCAAGACCCAAACCACTGCCCGGTACGGTCTCATCTAACCTACGGCCACGTTTTAGAACGACCTCTTTTTGATCTTCAGGAATACCCGGGCCATCGTCGTCGATGTGGATATACAAACGTGAATCCTTCTGCT
>JABDQW010000115.1 GCA_013042055.1 Gammaproteobacteria bacterium
TTTGTGCTTCTATGGTTCACGATGCACACCTTGTTAGCTCAGCGCCACCTGTTGACGGCCGTGATACGGTTTATCTCTTTGAAATCAATTGGGCTTTATTACAGATGAAATATTCGATCACAGTTAAAACTTTATCCCTGCTAGCTTGTATCTGCAGCTCGATGATTGCTTTTGTGGTAACGGCTGAGCAACACAGCGTTCGCCCGGGCGTCAATCGGCACTATCAGAATCCAGATTGGCAACAATGGGTGAATACGTTCGAGCGTCCCGGCAGAGAAGTCTACGATAAGCGTCATATGATTGTGGATGCAACCGGTGTCAGACCGGGTATGTCGGTTGCTGACATTGGCGCCGGAACCGGATTATTCACACGACTGTTCGCCCAGCGCGTGGGACCCGAAGGCCAGGTATTTGCGGTCGATATTTCGCAGCCGTTTATCGAAAATATCATGGGATCGACACGTGAACTCGACATTGATAATGTGATAGGGATCGTAAATAGCGAAAAGGATGCGATGTTGCCACCGGCCTCGATCGACCTGGCCTTCCTGGTGGATACTTATCATCACTTTGAGTACCCAGCTAGCATGTTGTCGTCGATCCATCGATCATTGAAGAGCAACGGCAGGCTGGTCGTTATTGACTTTCGGCGTGATCCCAGAACCAGTTCCAAATGGGTGCTGGGACACGTGCGTGCCGGTAAGAATGTCGTTATCGACGAAATCACGCGGGCGGGATTTCGTCTGATCGACGACAAGCCGATGCTGAGATCCAATTACTACCTTGTTTTCAGCCGGCTCGATTCTTAGGAGCAGGCGCCGGATTCTCGTAAGCTCCGCTATGGAGCAAGAAGCGTAGCCATCGCAACGCTAGACCGCATTTCTCACCAGGATCACGGGAGCAGGCGCAGGATTCGTGTTCGTAAGCGCCGCCCTGGAGCGAAAAGCATAGCCATAGCTACGGTTTGAGTGAAGAGCAAGCTTACGGACACGAAGACCAGCCTGAACCGTGATAGGCACGCTTGAAAAACACACTGTATTTTAATCATCCGGGGTTTCTCTAAAGAGACCAATGCCTTATCAGATTCCTGCGCCGCCTGGTGAGAAATGCGGGCTAGAGGTGACGAGACCGTAGGGTGCGCCGTGCGCACCGCGGATCGTCAGTTTGCTGGGCTGTTCTGGTGCTCATGGCGCACCCTTCTACGGTCTTGATTCTTGACACGCCAGCAAGGTTTTATGCTCCACGTCATGAACATGGCCTGGTAACTAACGTATCATATCCTTCAGAAAAAATCAGACGCCAAATAACTGGAGAGCGATGAATGATACCGATTACTATTGAATTCAGCGTCAAAAGTGGGGATAGGGATTTCAAGGAAGATGTCGTAACTCTGCAAACGCCGAAAGAGCTTTTCGAGTATGTAGCTCCGGGTGGTGGTTGTGAATCCATACCGGATGATGTTGATGAAATTCAAATCGTCATGCTTTCGCCTGAGCATCCCAACACCTTGAATCCGATTGCAGATGTACGTGGCACCTTGGAATTGGGTATGGTGTTTTTGACCGGACCATTGGCCGAAATCCTGCAGACTGCAGAAGAAATCATCGACAAGGCAGGACGCGGCGAATTGTCGGAGTCTTTTCTTACCGTTATTGGCGCGGGCTAGCCCCGTCGTTCAAGCGGTGGCGCTTATCGATTCAAAGGCATCAGTTGGCAGCGTGTACCCGGCTTTTTTCATCGCTTCGAGGATCAACGCCGCGACCTGTATACGATCGAAGCGATCGGTGTTGATTATAAGATCGTACGATAGTGGGTCGTCGATATCTGCATCGTAGAGCTTGCGAATGTATTCAATTCGTTCGTAATCAACTTCCTGTACTTTTTCTACGGCCTGTTCAATGCTGAGGTGATCCCTTTCAGCGACCCGTTTGGCACATTTCTCAAGACTACCAACCAAGCGGACGCGAAACGCGCGCTCTTCTCCAAGGATGAAATTCGCTCCGCGGCCGATGATCACGCCGCCGTGCAGCGAAATCGACAGAATCGTCTTAGCCAGATAATCTTGGTAGTCCTCATGAGTGAAGCTGTATCGGTTGATCAGTCGTTTCCACCAATGATCATCCTGATCACTGTAACGACTACTGATGATACTGACATGTTCATCGAGAACTTTAACCAGGGATTCATCGACATTCGCGCGCTTAGCTACTTCCTGCAATATAGCGCAATCGCAACAGCGTAAATCGAGTGCGTCAGCGAGTAGGTGTGCGATATCATGGCCTAACGCGCCGTAGCTACGCGAGATGGTGACCACGGTTGTGTCTAACTTCTGTTGTCGCGACTGCGCCGCGGCATCGGCAGAATCGGTTGCACGCGGTTCGGTCAGCTGCGCTTTGATCAGGCTCTCAATCATCCGATCTGGATCACATTTCATTGCTGGATTCTTCCCCTGGTAACTCATGAAATTCTAACATCAACGCCGATTGTCGCGACCGGTGTTCGCACCACAATAGTACATAGATGTGCGGGCTGAGGTCCAGTATGGGGCAAAAGTACAACAAGCGCATATTTAACTTATTGATTTAACTTCGATCTGACTTGGCATCCTATATGCAAGGGCTTATCAGATAATTAATTTCTGTTGAGGTCGTTCCATGTCCATTGCATCCAATCACGGCTATCTGCCGTCCGGGCGGTACATTGTCAATCACGATATCATGCATTGCACCGCTGATGGGGTAGCCGGCAATCATCTATATTCAGGCCGGGCGCTGGGCCTTACCGAGCCTGACGACTATATACAACTGAATCCCGCCTTAAAGCCGTTGTGGGACGATATCAGGCGTCACTATGAACGCATCGGACTAAGCCACAGTACCAACGTGATCTGGGATCTTGATTTAGGCCAACTCGCTGCCCATCAGGGCTTCAAGCCGTCGGTGTTTTTTTTCGGACCGCAAGAAGGCAGCGTTTGGAAAGATACAGCCTGGATGCAAACCGTTGACTATATCAACTCGAAAAACAACTTTATCGCCTTGGCCGATGAGCTGGACGTCGACGTACCGCAAACGCGTTGTTACAACAGTGTCGATGAGATCGGAGAGCACGAAATCGTCGAACTCAATATGCCTTGTTACATCAAAGCAGCAGTATCGGTTTCTGGTGTAGGTATCTACCGTTGCGCTAACCGCGAACAACTCAGAGATGCCATCGACAAGTTCGAGCGGGATGTCCCGGTACAAGTCCAGGAGGAGATAAAGACGGATACCTTTCTCAATCTCCAGTATCGCGTCCTCGATGATCGTCTGCTGCGGGTTGCCGCCACTGAACAGATTCTAGAGGGTTGCGCTCATCAGGGTAATCGCTTTCCGTCCTGCTATGCGCCCTGGGATATGGTCGAGCCGATGGCCCATTGGCTCAAGGATTGTGGCATGCAAGGTATATTCGCTTTCGATGTGGCCGTTGTGCAGACGCCAGAAGGCGTTCGTTTTCCCGCGATTGAATGCAATCCCCGTTTCAATGGCGCCTCGTACCCGACCATTATTGGCCAGAAACTGGATATCCCGGAATGGACAGCTCGCGCCTTCAATACCCGGCACCGCAAACTCTCCGACATCGATTTACGCGGTATCGAATTCGATATCAGAACGGGTGAGGGTCTGGTGATCGTCAATTGGGGCACCATACTCGAAGGCAAGCTGGTTCTGTTGCTGGCAGGTGCAAAAGAATATCAACAGGTATTGCTAAACGAGCTAGAATATCGCCTTTGACGCGCATTTATGTTGCGGATATGTGACAATGCCGTTGTTACGAATTACCGCAAACCTATCAGATGAGCGACACAGGTACCTATTCACTGATGGTGCACGGCGGGGCCGGCGCACTCGATAATGTTAAGGACGATAAGACGGCATTTCGATATCTCGATAGCATTCGCAGAACTCTCGAGCATGGCCGCGATGTTCTGTTGCTTGGTGGTTCCGCATTACAGGCCGTAGAAGCCTGTGCCAGTCTGCTCGAAGACGATCCTGTATTCAACGCTGGTTGCGGCTCGGTGTTGAATGAGAACGGCAAGGTCGAGATGGATGCGGCAATTATGGATGGTCGCAATCTTTCTGCCGGTGCCGTCGCTGCCGTCGATAACATTGCCAATCCGGTGCAGTTGGCGCGCTTGGTCATGACCGAGAGTGAACACGTGATGCTGATTGCTGAAGGTGCCATGCGCTTTGCAGACCATTGCGGCATGGCGCGTGTGCCGGAGGACTATTTCTACACACCGGACCGCGTTGAACAGCTGCATCAGGCACGCTTGAAGCACAGGATGATGCTCGACCACGATGACACCGAAGAAGACAGTGAAGATCAGAAATACGGTACCATTGGTGCAATCGCACTCGATCCAGCGGGTAATCTGGCAGCAGCCACGTCTACCGGTGGCATCGTCAACAAGCGCATGGGTCGGGTCGGTGATTCGCCGATTGTGGGTGCTGGCGTTTATGCCGATAACGAAACCTGCGCCGTTTCCGCCACAGGATTTGGTGAGGATTTCATGCGTACTGTGATATCGAAAACCGTTGCAGATTTCATGCTGATGCAAGGTATGGACGCCAATCAGGCGACGAAAGCGGGGATCGACTATCTGAAGCGCAAGGTCAATGGGCGCGGTGGTGTCATTGTGATTGATGCTGCGGGCAACTGCGCCAGTGATTTCACGACAAAAAAAATGATTCATGGCTGGATTGAGAAAAGCGGCGAGGTGACCTGCCGTTTTTGAGTACAGGCGTTCAGTTCGCTCGTTTATAATCGAGTGCATTCATTTAATTCGGGTTGACCATGAATGCGCACAACCAGCAGCAAACGCTGATCAGATCATTACTCGACGCGAATGTCTATGATCACCCGGTCACAGATATTGAGCTGATCGAGACCCACATCTCCTGGGTCATTCTGACGGGAGGGTTCGCCTATAAAATCAAGAAACCCGTCAACCTCGGCTTTCTTGATTTTTCCACACTGGAAAAACGGCAGCACTGCTGCAATGAAGAGTTGCGTCTCAACAGCCGTTTAGCAGCGGAAATCTATCTGGAGGTTGTGTCAATAACCGGCAGCCTGGAGCAGCCGGTTTTACGCGGCCCGGGCGAAGCGTTCGAGTACGCGGTTAAAATGGTGCAATTCCCGCAACAGGCGCAGCTGGATAACATGCTCGCCAATCATGAACTCCACCAACACCATATCGACGCGATCGCTCGGCTGGTGGCTGGATTCCACAAGACGATTGCGGTTGCCACCGACGACAGCGGCTATGGCGATCCAGACCATGTGATTCTCCCGGTTGTAGAGAACTTTCGCCAGATCAGGCAGCATCGTCCCAGTACAACGGATGATGCAGCGCTTGGCGAACTGGAACAGTGGAGCCAGGTAACGTTTGTCTCGCTAAAGCCGTTATTGGAACAACGCAAGCGAGATGGATTCATCCGAGAATGTCACGGCGATATGCATTTGCGCAATCTGGTGTGGTTTCACGATAAGCCGCTGGCGTTCGATTGTCTCGAATTCAATCCGGCTTTACGCTGGATCGATACCCTGTCTGAAGTCGCTTTCCTGGTGATGGACCTTGACGATCGAGACCAGCCGCGTTTGGCACAGCGATTTCTCAACAGTTATCTCGAATATTGCGGGGATTATTCAGGTGTGCAGGTGCTGCGCTTTTATCTGGTATACCGTGCGCTCGTTCGCGCCAAGGTGGACGCGATCAGGGTCGGGCAGGCACATATCAGTGCGTCCGATCAGCGTCAGGCCGACGAAGACTACTGTGCTTATCTACGCCTGGGACAAAGCTACATTCGGCCAGCCAGGCCGAAACTGATCATCACCCGGGGATTGTCAGCGTCGGGTAAGAGCACGTTGACGCAACCGCTGCTCGAGTCAATTGGCGCCATTCGTATCCGTTCCGATGTCGAACGCAAACGCCTGTTCGGCGTCCGACCCGGCGGTCACAGCAAGGCGGGTATTGACCAGGGGATTTATTCGGTCGAAGCGGGTGTGCTAACCTACGATCGACTTAAACGGCTAGCGGCGGACGTCCTGGCAGCCGGCTTTACGGTCATCGTCGACGCAGCATTTCTAAAATATCAGCAGCGTGTACCATTCAAACAGCTGGCTGTCGAGACGGATTCCACCTTCGTCATACTCGAATTCACCGCTTCGGTCGACACGCTGCGACAGCGCATCAGGGCCAGAGTTGACGATGCGTCTGATGCCGACCTTGCTGTGCTGGAACACCAGCTAACGACAACGCAACCGCTTAGTGACGGCGAACTGCCATATCGCATCGAGATCGATACCGAAACAGACTTCGATCTCGATGCACTCATCGAAGCGTTAACGCAGTTGGACGTTGCTGCGCGATAAGCTGATGAATCGACTAAACATGAATTCGCGCCTGTTTCTGTTCGTTCTGGCTTTGTTGATGTTGTTGGCGGTGGTCCATATCGGTGTGATCAGTATTACTTTCAGTAAACTGGGTCTGACCCGTGAGTCGGCGTTTGTGTTGCTGTTCTGCTCCCTGTTCGGCAGCCTGGTTAATATTCCGCTGTTTACGATCAAGTCGCTGACACCGATCAAGATACGTGACATCCCGTTAGCGGGGCTGCTACGGCCGTACTTGAATCAGCACCGTGGCAGGACACTGATCGCTGTGAATGTGGGAGGTTGCCTGATTCCAGTCTTATTCTCTGTCTATCTGTTTTTAACCCAGCCGTTGATGTTGCACGAAATACTGCTGGGGATCGCGCTGGTCGCGCTGGTCAGTTACACCTTCAGTTTTCCGGTACCTGGAACCGGCATTGGCATGCCGATGATCATTGCGCCGGTAACCGCGGCGATCATCGCGATCCTGTTGAATAGCGAGTTCAGTGCGCCGCTCGCTTACATAAGTGGTACGATGGGAGTATTGATTGGTGCCGATTTGCTGAATTTCAGGCACATTGCTCAAATGGGTGCGATGATAGCGTCGATAGGTGGTGCGGGGACCTTCGATGGGATTTTCATGACAGGTATACTCGCGGTATTACTGGCGTGAGGGCCACGCGCGTCGTTGCGCGTTCTTGCAGATGGCCGTATCAACACACGTGCTGCGCCACGTTGCCAATCGTGAAGTGTCGAGTGCGCCGTGCGCGCCCTGACGCAGGAGAATGACTCACCGAAATACTCGCCGCGTGCACAGCTAATTCCGGTGGCATCAACTACACAGGGGAGAAAAAATGATTCCGAAACGACAACTGGGCAGGATGGGCGACGAGGTCGGTTGCCTGGGTTACGGTGCAATGGTGCTGGAAGGTTACTATGGAACTGTCGATGAAGCCGATGCGATCACGACGCTTCAACATGCGCTCGATCTGGGTATGGATTTCATCGATACGGCAGACGCCTATGGTGCGGGGCATAATGAAATGCTGATTGCCAAGGCGATTAAACAGCGTAGGGACGATGCCTTTCTCTGCACTAAGTTTGGGATCGTTTACGATGACAACGAACCGGGCTCCGAACTCCAGACCGGTTGGGGCTTCTCCCTGAAAATCAATGGCGCACCACCTTACGTCAAGAAGTCACTGCACCGAAGTCGCGACCGCCTGGGCGTCGATGTGATTGATCTTTGGTACGCGCACTATCCGGACCCTTCGATCCCAATCGAGGAAACGGTCGGGGCGATGGCCGATTGCGTGCAAAGTGGTGATGTGCGTTATCTCGGTTTATGCAATGTAACAGCAGATGAAGTCAGGCGTGCCAACACCGTGCATCCAATCGCGGCGGTGCAGTACGAATACTCGTTGTGGCGGCGCGAGGTCGAGACCGACTTACTACCGGCATTGCGCGAACTCGGGATTGCGCTGGTACCCTGGTCACCGCTCGGTGGTGGCTTTCTGACTGGAGAGGTCAAATCCTTGGCCGCAGACGATTTTCGACAAAACAATCCGCGCTACGCTGGAGAAAACTTGACCATTAACAAGGACAGGTTCGCACCGCTGATGCAATTGGCTGAAGACTTTCGGATTACGCCCGCTCAATTGGCGCTGGCATGGCTGTTACATCAAGGAGAGGATATTATTCCGATCCCGGGTACACGTAAACCCGGACGACTGGATGAGAATGCGGCATCGGCCAATGTTCAGTTGGACGACGAAACCCTGGCGAAAATTGATGAAATCGCACCGGCTGGCCTGGCGGAAGGCGCCACTTTGCTTGACTGATGCAGGAGACGATCACTCTACAAACACACCAACGCGAAATTCTCGTGGACATCACACCGATGGTTGAGAACCTGGTCCAGACCAGCGGTGTTGATTACGGAATTGTCAATGTCTATGCCCAAGGCGCAACGGCCGCGATCATGGTGCAGGAGAATTGGGATGAAAGCGTGCAGACGGATGTCGTCAACCTGTTGCGTAAGATGATCCCCAAAGGCGTTTGGCTGCATGATGCGCAGGATGGTAACGGTGATGCGCATCTGAAATCCGGACTCGTCGGCCCGTCCGAAACCATTCCAATCATTGAAGGTCGATTAGGCCTGTCGACCTGGCAAAATATCTTTTTCTGTGAGTTTGATGGGCCCCGAACCGAGCGCCGTGTATTGTGTACCGTCATCGCAGATGAATGATACAAGCAGGCAGCAGATCAGGCACTTCGTGCGCGAAACCTTGAGCTGTACTTGCCCCGATGAGGTGTTCAACCAGATTCGGCAGCTGGAGCAAGACGTGCTGTTGGCGTCGGCACACGCTGTATACGAAATCGGCGGGCGTTTATGCGTAGCAGTATATGTGCCGGCGAACTGGCGAGAGCTAGCACAGAATCTCGGCCAACTCGTCGCAGCTGGCATGCGGTATCGAGATCAACACGGTTTCAATCGCTTTCGGCTGGTAATCGCTTGCCGCGATGATGATGCAGTGATTCAGCTACCACAGGCATTCGAAGCCCTACCTGAAATTGATGACAAGGTGCACTTGCACGTCGTCCCACCGAGTCAATTACCCGTTGATGCACCACCGTGATCACGGCTGTGCAGGGCTGGTTACGCTACCAGGATTACGAGCTGGTTGCCGCATTGTTCATCCGCATCCTGGGCATCATCTACCTGATTGCGTTTGCCTCGCTACTGGTGCAAATCCAGGGACTCGTCGGCAGTGGCGGAATACTACCCGTCGGCGAACTGCTCGACTACGTCGACACCGAGGCTGCTAACGCACGCTTTTACCGGTTACCGACCATCTTCTGGCTCGACCACAGCAACATCGCACTGGTCGGGGCAACGATCTAC
The DNA here is from genome assembly GCA_013042055.1 of Gammaproteobacteria bacterium. Taxonomy (GTDB): domain Bacteria; phylum Pseudomonadota; class Gammaproteobacteria; order SZUA-229; family SZUA-229; genus JABDQW01. Next base: position 9,314 of record JABDQW010000115.1, read on the forward strand.
GGCTGTGTCGTCTCTGTGCAGATACTATTCAACTGGTGGCAGCGACCCGCCTTGATTCTGGCTTTCATTCTTTATCTGTCCTTATTCAACGTTTGTCAGCCGTTTCTGCATTTTCAGTGGGACGGGCTGTTACTCGAAGCGGGTTTTCTGGCGATTTTGCTCGGCTCACGTTCGAGTGTCATCATCTGGTTGTTCCGCTGGCTGTTGTTCAAACTACGCTTCATGTCAGGTTTGTCGAAGTTGACCAGCGGCGACCCGGCTTGGTCAGGACTGACGGCGCTGAATACTTACTTCGAAGTGCAGCCACTGCCCAATCCGCTGGCCTGGTATGTTCACCATTTGCCGGAATGGCTGCTGCGTTCAGCAACCGCGGCCACCTTGTTCATTGAAATCATCGTACCACTGATGATGTTCATGCCGCGGCGCTGGCGGTTTGCGGCGGCGTGGATAACCATTATCTGGCAACTGCTGATCATATTCACCAGTAATCATAACTGGATTAATCTGCTGACGATTGCCTTGTGCCTGTTTCTGTTCGACGACAAGGCCCTGCGCCGCGTGTTACCGACAAGATTCGCACTACCACCTTTGCCGCAGCCATCGCTTGCCAAGGTCATCGTCCCAGCTCGCAGCGCGCTGATCACCCTGATGGCGGCGTTCATCCTGATCGTGAGTTTTGCGCAACTGTGGGTTTTATCGACGAAACGGGCCGTCATCGAGCCTGTGCAAACCGTGTTAGATCACTTGGAGTCCTACCGGGTGGTGAACATGTATCACGTGTTCCCAACGATGACTACCGAGCGGATCGAGCTTGAAATCGCCGGTTCGCATGATGGCCGCGAGTGGAAACAATACCGTTTTAAATACAAGCCCGAGGAACTGGACCAGCGTCCGCAATGGATCATGCCGCACCAGCCTCGTTTGGACTGGCAAATGTGGTTTGTCACCCTGAGCCCGAAACATCTACCTTGGTTCGAAGAACTGCTCTATACCTTGTTAGAGGAATCACACGATGTCGATTCCTTGCTGCAGCACAATCCTTTTCCTGAGCAGCCGCCGCGCTTTATAAAGGTCGATGCCTATCGCTATACCTTCACGACACCAGAGCAAAGGGCACAGACAGGCCACTGGTGGCAACGCGAAGCCCAGGGCCCGTTCTTGCCATTGCCGGCTGTGTATCGTATTCCCGAGGACGAGTTGTGAACACCCTTGATCGTGCTTGGTCGCTGTTGTGCTGAGGCTATTAGCCGCAAAAAACGCAAAGGGCGCAAAGTAAGGATTGTTTAAACCGCAGAGGCGCAGAGACGCAGAGTTTTTTCGGGTGCCTGTAGGAGCGGCTTTAGCCGCGATTTTCCAGCAGGCTAGCGTGATATTCGCGGCTAAAGCCGCTCCAACAAAAACATCAGCTGATCTCCGCGTCTCTGCGCCTATGCGGTTAACAAATAACTAGATTTTCCTTTGCGCACTTTGCGTTCTTCGCGGCAAAAAAATCCTTCAAGATTTCAACGCAGGCTGGCTGAGCCAGGCCAGGGTATAGAGTAGAATCGCGCTCAGCATGACGCCGCTGAAGCCGATTTCGATCGCCAGAAGGATGGCTAAAATAGCGCTCAATACCGAGGCACAGCCATTGATGCCCCAAGCCCAGGGCATCAATTGTGGGTCAGTATGACGTGTTGCTGCCAGTCCTAGCGGGAACGGCATACCCATGACAAAGGCCAATGGAGCTGCCAACAGCACCGCTGTTGCGATTCGTATGGGCTCGGATTGAGCCATGATGTCGTCAGTCAGATATGGCAGGGCGATGAGATAAAGCAATGTGATAGTGACGATCAATGCCACGGCCCGTGTCAGTAGCTGCGGCACGCGATGCAGCTGCTGCGCAGCGATTTTATGCTGTACGTAGAGGCTGCCCAGGCCGGAGAATATCAGAAAAGCACACAGGGTAATGGCCACAGCATACAAGGGTTGGCTAAGTATCAGCGTGAATTTCTGGATGAAAGCCAGTTCGATAAACAGGAACGCCAGACCCAGACAAACGAAATAGACCACGATGTTTCTGCGCCGTGCTGGTGTGGATGATCCGTTGCGTTTGATGAACGCCAGGGGTAGCAGGATAAGGACGGCGGCTGCGACCATCGCCTGGACCAGCGTAAACAGCAAGGTCGGGTAGCCGACGCCGATCATCGCAATGCCGCCACCGCCGGAGATTCGCAGCAACTCTGGCAGGCTAGACCATTTGAAGGAATTGCTGAAATAGGGATTGTCGTCGCTGACAGCGTAGATGTTGTACTTATAGTTATTGACAAAATCGTGTGCGTTGTTTGAGAGTAGCGATTTTGCAGCCAGGAAAAAAATGGGTTGTTGCAGTAATTGATACCGATTGACCTCGTCCTCAGTGATATCGGGTAACCAGGCGAGATCAAACGCACGCGCTGTGGCAAAGTCACGTACACGCTGGGTATCGGTTGTTGATAACGCACCGTTCTTGATCACCAAGGTCGCCGTGTTCCAGCTTCTGATCCAGGCAATGTTTTTGTCAGGGTGCTCAATGCCGTTATTGCGCAATGCGTCCGCAACCGTCGCGAACAGTCGCAGGTTATCTCGTGGTGGTGTACTGGTCCATAAAGTAATTGATAACAGACCACCGGGTTTGAGCAGGTCGAGATAGCGTTGCAATGCTTCGACCGTAAAATCATATGAGGTTGCTAGCTCATGTACGCCGGCAGCACCGCCGCTCGAGCTACCCGGTAATCCGATAATGACAATGTCGTAATTCTGATCCGTTGCTGCAGTATATCCGCGAGGCGAAATCGTATGAAATCGAATACGGTCGCTGATCTGCTGCCAACCGAAATAATCGGCATAGTCTTCGGTAATCAGCCGGGTCAACAGCGTTTCGGTTTCAACTGCATCGATACGATCGGCGTGATGCAGAGTGGCTTGTAACAGCTCGCTCCCCGTGGATGAGCCAAGCACCAGCACGTTTTCAGGCGCGGCGTGCAGATGGTAGGGCAGCGCCGAGCTCATGTAGTCCAGGTAGGCGCGCGACCTGCTGCCGTCATAGTTGTCGATTGTGGTCATCTCATCGCCGTCGCTGAACACGGCCAGTTGATCCGGCGTCCCTGATGGACTCATCAGGCTCATTCCCGGCGCATTCCTTAACGGTATTTCGGTGCTCTCGATGACATCAATCTGTGATATCGCACTGGATTGGCGCTGCAGGTGTTTCGTCCCATTGATCAGTAATACCTGCTCCAGACCTTTGAATTCCGACAGGCGTAATTCAATCCAATCAGCGGGTGCGAACAAGATGATGACCGTAACTAGAGCCAGCAGCAAACTGACCAGCATGCGGCCCAACCAGCTCAGTTGATAAACCGCCAGCAAACCGGCAAGTATGCCGAGGACGCTGACAATGCGCAGTACAGCATCGGGTGGAAAGAATTGCAGCAACAACAATATAGTGACAGCGCCGATACCGGCACCAATCAGGTCCACACCATAGATCAGGGCAATACGCTCGTGATAGCGCGTCATTGTCAGCGCAATCGCATTGGCTACAAAGAAAAATGGTAATGTCAGCAGTAGATAGCTCATAAACAAGCGTTGCCACTGGTTCGTATTCCATAATATCTCTAGCGAGTTGAAGGGCATCTGCTGGACGGCAATAAAACAGGCGATCGCAGATACCCCGAACATGACGGCGTTGAAAACAAGTACGCCCTGGTAGCGCTTCAGCAATCCATGTTGAAACACCGTAATCATGCTGCCACTGGCGCCGTAACCTAACAGGGCAATACTGATGACCATGAACGCAAAGTGGTGCCAATGAATAATGGAAAAAAGCCTGACAAGCAGCACCTCATAGGCTAGTGCTGCAGCAGAGAGCGCGAATATCGTCGCTAAGGGTGGCTTGGAATGGGACGAATTCATCGACTCGAATATTAACCGAATATAACGATTCGGGTGTCTGAACTGTCAGTGGCCGCCTGTGAACGGTACGAATATGACCGGTATGATCTGTCGTGTCGTGATAGCGCCATTCCGATCTTTTTTTACCAGAGTCAGCTGCTGGGTTTGAAAACTGCTACCAACAGGTATCACCATGGTGCCGCCTTTCTTCAGCTGACGGATTAGTGGCGGTGGAATATGGCTGATACCCGCTGTAACGATAATACTATCGAACGGTGCTTGCTCGGGCCAGCCGTCATAGCCATCTGCTACGCGGGTGGTCACATTGTCATAAGCCAGATCCTGCAGCAGCCGTTTTGAGCTCTGTCCCAGCGCATCGATGATTTCGATACTGTAGACCTCTTTCACCAGTTCAGATAAAACCGCCGCTTGATAGCCCGAACCCGTGCCGATCTCGAGCACCTTGTGATCGGCGCCAGGCTGCAGCAGATCAGTCATCAAGGCGACGATATAAGGTTGTGATATAGTCTGGCCGTAGCCGATCGGTAGTGGCCGGTTTTCGTACGCACTGTGGCGCCTCGTCGGGGGTACGAATAGATGACGGGGGACCGCGCTCATCGCGCGGATGACGCTGTCACTGAAAGCGTCTTTTCCCACGGATCTGACGAGACGGCGTGCATCTGCGCTGATCTCCTCGACCATCTGCTGCCGCTGCGCCGCATAGTGCTCAGACGCCAGTGTATTTTGGGCGCAAAAGGCAAGCAGGCTGAATAACAGCAATAGAACTTGGGAACACTTCTTAGTACGCATTGAGAATCGCTGCTTGGTTGTTTTTTAATATACTGATGCTAATACAGAAATAGCAGTAATATCCAGTCCGAGTATCCCGGTAAACATGTCATAGTCCGAGCAGATGATCAACATCTGAGGCCAATACTTACCAAACAGCAAGCTTGTTTTGATCCAAATCATTGTGAAAACACACTTTCAGGTATATAAAGAAACGCGAACAATACATGAACTAAGGCAATTATCA
>JABDQW010000126.1 GCA_013042055.1 Gammaproteobacteria bacterium
CATATTAGCGATTTGACGCAACTCACCGGTGTCGAGGATGCGTATCTTACGATGACCATTTTCGAGGACGCCTTGGTCACGCAATTCCTTGATCACACGGCTCACATGTACCAGCGTGATGCCAGCATAATCGGCAATCTCCTCTTGGGAGAGCGGAAACCAGATGGCTTCGGGCTGCGCTGTGTGGTGGCATTCGATGCAACGGTCGTACAAATCGATCAGCATACCCGCGATTGACTCAATCGCGCTCTTCTGACCCACACTCATCATGTGGTTGTAGCATTGGGCCATATCCCGCTGTTGTATACCGACCAGCGAGGCCGCAATCTCCGACCGTTCGCTGAACAGCTGATCGAGCTTATCTTGCGGGAAAGCGCACAAAACACACTCTGTGATCGCCAGTGCCGAGTGATTAACGGGCTTACCACCCCGCGCGCCGAGGAAATCACCGGGCAAGGCGAAGCGCAAAACCTGGCGTTTACCATCCGGTAGCATCTTTAAGAGCATGACCCAGCCTTGAAACAGCGTGTACGACTCCTCGACGACGTCGCCTTCGCGATACAGGAGTCGCCGTGAATCCAATGTGTACTGCTGGCTGCGAAATTTCTGGGTCCAGTCAAGCAAGCCTTCGTCAACCGACTCAAAAAGTGCCAGATTGCGGATCGGACACTGCTGGCATTCCGTGTGTTTCTCAGTCCTGACACGTAGCTGGGTATATCCGTTTTTCATATATCCCCCCATAACCTATCCTAATGCATACAGTATCGACGATACCCATCCTGATCATAAAACAAAGTAGCATTGCAGTCACCGACTACGACACCGGCAATGTCGTCTGTGGGCATTCGATGAATTACATCGTGAGGGATAAAAACCATTGGCCGCGAATCACGCGAAAAACGCAAGACCGGTTTGCAGATTTAACCCGGATGTTGCACGAAGGCGGACATGCGTGCAACATCCGGCTCAACAGCTATTCGTGTCGTTTGCGTTTTTCGCGGCTAATGGATTTCGCCGTCGTAGTCGTTGCGTAGTCGGTTGAGAAATGCGGGCTAGAACCCAACGGGCAACCCAGGAATGGGACCAACTACGCCGACGTGCTTATCGCTACTTCGAACTGCCAGGCTGCTCCCCAGTGTCTTTTTCATAACCAGTCACCATCGCGCGTAAACTGGAGAAAGGCCGCTCGTCCATGGTCATCGCAAGGTAAAGATGCACAATCACGAATGCCAGCATCAGATAAGCAGCGGCGGTGTGGATCAGCGCAACCGTACCGAGCGACAACCAACTCATTGCTTCGATCGTCGACCAGCTCTTATAGAACAGATACGCCAGGCCACTGACCCAGATGATCGGGCTAATCGCGACGTGCAATAGCAAATAAGCCATGCACTGCAGTGGATTCAGTTTGCAGGAGAATTCACGATGAAATGGGTGCGCCTTACCCTGAAATATTTCGAAGCCGTAATAGCGCACCATCGCAACAATACGATCTGGCGCCGACGGTTTATATTGCTTCCATTCTCCGGTGGTCAAATGCCAGAACCAGGCAAACACCCAAAGACCGATCAACAGCCAGGCAGTGAAACTGTGCACAGCCGCCGCCTGCTCGAAACCGAGTAACGCATACGCGCCGTGGATCTCGAAGCCCGTGATGAGCATGACCGTGACCAATACGGTCTGCGACCAGTGCCAGAAACGCTCGAAGCGCGCGTATAACATGATTCGTTGTTCCATTAGGATTTTCCTCCACGTGTTCTTGAGGCTAGATATCGACCAAATCCATGCACGACAACAGCGCCGAGCGATGCGATCAAAATAAAGACACCGAGTATATCGAGCCAGGCAAATCTGCTCTGACCAGGTATGTAAACGCCCGCCAGATTCTGCAAGCGGCCATTCTCACTGTGGCAGGCGTCACAAGTCAGCGAATTCTTGGCCGGCGCAACCATATGGGTGACGGGCCAGTAATACTCGGTTTCGACGAAGCCGTGTTCACCGCTGTATTCGTAACCGCGTTCCCGCAACCCGGCCCGGAGTGCCTTGTCCCAATCGAAGCTTTTCCAGTAGGCTTCGTCGTCTTTGCCGAACAAATGCGGCACACCGAAGATCTTGTTTTCGGCATCGTAGGGTTGGCGACCGCGCATCACCTTGAACGGCCAGATACGCGCTTTTTCATCATCGTAGCTGCCTTTGATCTTGTTGATCGGCACGACACTGGTATCATCGATCTTGTCTTCCAGCAGTGAATATTCGATTTCACCGTCGAACCAGTAGTACTCGGGTACGACATTGGCTTCCCAGGTGAAGTCACCTTTCTTGAAGTGGTAGGTGTCGTAACCCTGCTCGTCCTTGATCACGACCGGTTTGCCTTTCTCGTCTTTCTTGCCCGCAGTCGACCAATCCCACCACATCTTGGTCTTGCGGCCACCCCTGGCATATTCGGGTACGTGACAGGTCACGCAAGCCAGTTTGAGGGTGTGATCGTTCAGGTGCGGATCGGCTTCCTCGGGATGCGGTGCGCTGCCGTGACAGGATTCACAACTGGCTCGGGCCTGATCGGGCTGGCCGGGAATCACGATACCGCGATCGTCGGACGCCTTGAGGGCATATTTACTGCCGGCGATCTCGTGGCCACCCGCCGTATGGCAGGTCTGGCAGCTGAAATTGAGACCCGCAGCATCCATGTGTACGTCCAGCTCTTTCGAGGGATTTTTCATGGACGAGTCCAGATGACCGTGTTTGACACCGTCACCACCGCCGCCGTAGAAATGACAGGCGCCACAGCTCTCACGCGTTGGTGCACCCACGCTTTGCGCGATTTTTTTCAGATCAGGTGGCGGCCACACTTTACCTTTTTTGGGCGGCCACATTTTCGGTTCATAGTTGGGGTGGCCGGCTGCCGTTGGAAATTTTTTATAGGTCCCCGTGGTCTCGTGGCAGACCAGGCAATCGACATTATCTTCTGCTTTGAGGTCGAACTTGGCGTCTTTCCAACCATAGCCGATATGACAGGACGTACAACGCGCCCAGTTAGACGCCGTTGCCACGCAGAAATTATTAACTACGTTCTTTTTGCCGAGCATCTGCCCGGTCAGTTCGTTGTCGTACGCCCAGGTCCAGTGTGTCGTTTGGTGTAACTGTTTCGAGGCAGCATTATGACAACCGAGGCAGGCTTTGGTGACTTCAGGCCCCGTCTTGAAGTCCTTCTGCAGTTCTTTGAACAGAGTGTGATCTGCTGTGCTTGTTTTAGGCACTTCCTTGACATCTTCTTCGAGCTGTCCGGTCGCGGGCTCTTCTTCGGCCTTGGCGTAGGTCGCCGTCACAACAGCCAGACTCAAAAGCAACGGAATACAGTACTGCAAAATAATCTTAGTCACCTCGCTCCCCCTTACATTTCATATCATTCATCTTTGTGTCCATCAGCAACCAAGCGACTGGGCGGATCAGCTGGTTGATAGCCGATCTGCCCAGCAATTGATGGTTAAATATTAACTTCTGACACAGCAATCGACACGGGATCTGTCAGCCCCTCAGGCAGTTTCTCGGCGAACTTCTTCGACAGCTCGGGCCATAACAGGTTGTAAAACAGTTCGCCGCGTACCAGGGCCACATTCTCGGCCGGAATACTGTAATTCAAGGTACGTTCTTCGTATGCCTTGAGTCGGGTATCTTCGCCGAGTTGGGTCGCCATCGGCGGTGAAGTACGCTTACCCGTGTCATCGAGCAACTCAAGCATCAGATAAGCCTTTGGATCGATCTTGCCGGGATGCCCCTTGGCGTTTTCCCAGACGACGTTGCCATCCTTATCGTAAGCAGTGAGTTTGAGATGAAGATTACGGAAGGGTGCGCCGGTAGGCATGCTATGGGCCTGCTTGTTCTTCATCTTTACGACAGTGGCCAGCGTGTCGCCTTCTTTTTTGCTGTCCACTGAAAACAGCACCGATCGTTTCAGCATCCCAGGATCATGCCCTCCGCCCATCTCATGACTGGCGACGCCGTTACTGATCGGCATATGACAGGAGATACAGGTCACTTCCGTGGCCGATTCCTTGTATTCATCACCGGTGCGACATAGCGGCACTTTCTTCATGTTAGAACGCTTGTCATGGCAGCCCATACAGGCTTTGTTCGATTTCATCAGCACTGGATTGGCCTCCATTGGCAGCGACAGCGTCTGATCACCGAATTCAATTGGCTTACCCATGTGAGGGTTTGGCTTCAAGGCTGCAGGATTGAAAGGCCCTGAGGGCTTGGCGGCGTCCTTGGTCTTGGTCTTGAAACCCTGCGGCCCCTGCAAGTTATCCGAAGTCACGTATGCCTTCAAACCCAGATTGGGTTTGCCTTTCTCGCCTGCAGTGCCCTTGTATTCAGCCAGCGTGTGACAGGCAACGCAGTTGACGCCCTCGGCATAGGCTGGCATCGCATCCAATTTCGTCTTCTTATCCTTAGCGGCATTCGGTGCATGACACTGCAGACAGACCGGGTAGGTACCCTTCTTGCTCTTCAGCCCTTCTTTGGTCGGATCGCCCATGACCATGCCATAAAACGTGGCATGAATCGGATCTTCCAGCGCAGAGCTCTGCGCGTGCATGGAGCCTTTCCACTGTTTATAAATATCCATATGACAGCCTTTGCAGACTTCGGACGAGACATGGTGGATGGGGGTGTCAGCTCTCGCTGTCAGGTTGCCTATGATCAGCAGCGTACTGAATGCGACGAGCAGAAGAAGCCTGCTGGCATGAGCTTGCATAGTGAACTCCTTTGGTTGATTTTGTTACATTTATTTTTACGTTGCCAGCCGGGTACGCAACTGATTCCATAGCTTCCATACCAGCCGGTGACATGACAGATACATTTCAGGCTGGATAATTTACTCCAGCTATTGAAAAATTTCTAGTCAGTTAAATTAAACCATGTTGAAAAATTAAGCAACATAAGTGGATTTTATTCGTACACGTGAATATAAATTTTGTTTAACATTGGTAAAATCATGTCTACGCTGACGACGGTGCCTCGCATATCGATTTAATAGCCAGACTCCGGTTTACCTTCTCATTGTCATACAACCACTTAGCCAACTAAATATCTTTTTCCATGCATACTAGTCCCAATTTCACGGCTGTAGCAAAATTTATACGAAAGCGAGACAAGCTGGCACAATCGAGGG
>JABDQW010000127.1 GCA_013042055.1 Gammaproteobacteria bacterium
AGCACTCTCCGCCGCCTGGTGAGAAATGCGGGCTAGCGACTTATAGATGCGAGTCAGTATACTTTACGATGTCAATTCATCGAAGAACGATTTTACACGGTCCATCCAGGATGCACTCTGTGGACTGTGGTGTTTGCCGGCTTGCTGAATCGAAACGTCGAATTCGTGCAGCAACTCCTTTTGACGGCTGTTTAGATTGACCGGCGTCTCCACATTCACGCGGCACAACAGATCGCCGGCGGCACCACCACGTACCGATTTGACACCTTTACCGCGCATTCTGAACACTTTACCGGATTGCGTCTCGGCAGGTATTTTCAATTTCAAACGGCCATTCAGGGTTGGCACTTCCAGTTCACCACCCAATGCTGCGGTGCCGATGCTGATCGGCATTTCGCACATTAGATCGTTTTCTTCCCGTCTGAAAATTGGATGGGGTTTTACCTGGATTTGTACGTAGAGGTCGCCACTGGGGCCACCTTTTTCACCCACCTCGCCCTCACCGGCTAGACGGATACGGTCACCGTTATCGACACCTGCAGGCACCTTGACCGATAAGGTCTTGTGTTTTTGCTTACGCCCTTGTCCGTGGCAATCGGGACATGGATCGTTGATTGTCCTGCCCTGCCCACGGCAGTTAGGACAGGTTTGTTGTACCGAAAAGAATCCCTGTTGCATTCGCACTTGACCGACACCGCCACAGGTGGAACAGGTAGTTGCGCTGGTGCCTTTTTTCGCGCCGGTGCCATCACAGCTTTCACAGCTCACCAGCGTCGGAACACGAATGTTGACCGATGTTCCCGCAACCGCATCTTCCAGCGACAGCTCCAGGTTGTAACGCAAGTCTGACCCTCTTCTGGCGCGGCTACCACCGCGGCGGCCACCACCGAAGATGTCACCGAAAACATCGCCGAATATGTCGCTGAACGGATCGCCGCCGCCAAATCCGCCGCCGCCCGCTGCAGCAGACGGATCGACTCCAGCGTGACCAAACTGATCATAGGCAGCCCGTTTTTGTGCGTCAGAAAGCACGTCATAGGCTTCCTTTGCTTCCTTGAACTTGGTTTCGGCCTCGCTGTTGTTCTGATTACGATCCGGATGATATTTCATCGCGAGACGACGATAGGCCTTTTTCAGGTCGGCTTCGTTGACATCACGGGATACACCCAGCACGTCGTAATAATCACGTTTTGACATTGTTCGTTCCAGCTAACAGCCGTCCGCTCCGAGCCTCCTGATTCCAAGAAAACGCACAACCACCGCAGGTGATTGTGCGTACTTCTTCTGGTCGCTGGAAGCTGGAGTCGAAGACTTACTTCTTATCGCTATCTTTGACTTCTTCAAATTCGGCATCGACCACTTCTTCGGCGCTATCGGCTGTAGCGGTCTCTTCAGTACCCGCCGCCGACGCACTCTCATCGGTGCCAGCCTGCCCCTGCTGCGCATAGGCCTTTTCAGCAATCTTACTCGCTGCCTCGGTCAGCGCCGTAGTCTTGGCCTCGATCAGATCCTTATCGTCACCTTTGACGGCTTCTTTGAGTTCAGCGATTGCTGTTTCCGCCTTGGCTATCTCGTCAGCACCAACCTTATCACCGAGATCCTTAATCGATTTTTCGGTGGCGTGGATCATGCCGTCGGCGGCATTGCGAGCGTCCACCAGTTCACGCAACCGCTTGTCTTCCCCGGCGTGCGCTTCGGCATCCTTGACCATCTTTTCGACCTCGTCATCCGACAATCCGCTGGATGCCTTGATCACGATCGATTGTTCCTTTGCGGTGGCCTTATCCTTGGCTGAGACATTCAAGATACCGTTGGCATCGATGTCGAAACTGACCTCAATCTGCGGAATACCACGTGGTGCTGGCGGAATGTCGGAGAGATCGAAGCGTCCCAGGGATTTGTTGCCGGTCGCCATTTCGCGTTCACCCTGTAGCACGTGTACCGTCACAGCGGTCTGATTGTCCTCGGCCGTGGAGAACACTTGCTGTGCCTTGGTCGGGATCGTGGTATTCTTTTCGACCAGCTTGGTCATAACACCGCCCATGGTTTCAATACCCAGTGACAGCGGGGTAACGTCGAGCAAGAGGATGTCGTTGACGTGGCCACCTAGCACACCACCCTGAATGGCAGCCCCAATCGCCACGGCCTCGTCCGGGTTGACGTCTTTGCGCGGTTCCTTGCCGAAAAAGTTCTCGACCTCCGCCTGGACTTTGGGCATACGTGTCTGACCACCAACCAGGATAATGTCATCGATGTCGCTGCCTGACAGGCCGGCATCGCTCAAGGCTTGTTTCATCGGGCCGATGGTGCGCGCAACCAGGTCTTCGACCAGACTTTCCAGTTTCGCGCGTGTGACCTTGATGTTCAGGTGCTTCGGACCGCTGGCATCGGCGGTGATGTACGGCAGATTGACATCGGTCTGCGTGGTCGATGACAGTTCGATCTTGGCTTTCTCAGCAGCTTCCTTCAAGCGCTGCAGGGCCAGTGGGTCGTTGTGCAGATCAACGCCAGCATCTTTCTTGAATTCATCCGACAGGTAGTCGATCAGACGCATGTCGAAGTCTTCACCACCGAGGAAGGTATCACCGTTGGTGGCCAGCACTTCGAACTGATGTTCTCCATCGATCTCGGCGATCTCGATAACGGATACGTCGAAGGTACCACCACCGAGGTCATAGACCACGATTTTAGCGTCACCGCGTTTCTTGTCCATGCCGTATGCCAACGCCGCCGCGGTCGGCTCGTTGATGATGCGTTTGACATCGAGACCGGCGATTCGACCGGCATCTTTGGTCGCCTGACGCTGGGAATCGTTGAAGTACGCAGGCACCGTGATCACGGCTTCTTTCACCTCATGCCCGAGAAAATCCTCGGCAGTCTTTTTCATCTTTTGCAGCACACGGGCCGATATCTCCGGCGGCGCCATTTTCTTGCCGTGCGCCTCGACCCAGGCGTCGCCGTTGTCGGCCTTGATAATCTTGTACGGGACCAGTTTGATGTCACGTTGTACGACTTCTTCGTCGAAACGACGGCCGATCAGACGTTTCACTGCGAAGAGCGTGTCTGCCGGATTGGTGACTGCCTGGCGCTTGGCCGGCTGACCGGTGATCACTTCACCATCTTTGGTAAATGCGACGATCGACGGCGTCGTGCGATCACCCTCGCTGTTTTCGATCACCCGCGGTTTGTCACCATCCATGACTGCGACACAGGAGTTGGTGGTACCCAGGTCAATTCCGATAATCTTGGACATTGTTCTCTCCGTATTTGAAATATTCGTTCTTGCTGTTCAATATGGGGCTGTTGATACTGAATTCAACAGCATGCCGGCGTTTTTTCACACGATTAATCGGGTTTTTTCGACACCATGACCATTGCCGGTCGGACAAGACGTCCGTTCAGCCGATAACCCTTCTGCATGACCGCGATCACCGTATTCGGCTCGACATCAGCGGTTTCTTGAATGGTCATCGCCTGGTGCATTTCGGGATCAAAAGGCTCGTTTTGGGGATCGATCTCCTCGACGCCGAGTTTTTCGAAGGTCGTATTGAACATGTTCATCGTCAGTTGCATGCCTTCTTGCAGACTTTCCAAGGTCGCCTCCTGGGCGGCAATGCCCAATTCCATGCTGTCTTTCACCGGCAACATCTCGGCGACGAATTTTTCGATGCCGTACTTATGGGCATTTTCCAGGTCTTTTTCCGTGCGTTTACGCAGGTTTTCCATATCTGCACGCGTACGCAGCAATAATTCCCAGTTCTCCTCGGCCTTTGTCTGTGCCGCCGCTAACTGTTCCAGTAACTGGTCTCCTTCCTTGGCGATCTCATCCTCTTCAAACATCATCTCTTCCTCTAATTGTTCGAGATGTTCGCTTTCGCTCTGCTGCTTCAGGTCTTCATTGCTCGATGACATGCTTACTCCAACGAATTTAAGTATCTGTTGTATGTAGATAGTGTTGCTTGCTTCTATTCCGGCGAATATGAGGTCAAATTTCGGATTATCAAGATCCGATGACGATATCGCTGCAATTATTTATTCAGTGCCTCGCCTAACAGCTTGGCAGTGACATCGACGACGGGTATAACCATGCTGTAATTGATGCGTGCCGGACCGATCACACCGAGCACGCCAACGGGCTCCCCCTGGAACACATAAGGCGCCGTAACGACGCTGCAATCACCCAATCCCTTGAAACCCGCTTCGTTGCCGATGAATACTTTAACGCCCTCAGCCTGTATGCAGCGGTCGAGCAAGCCCAGCAACTCGCGTTTATGATCGAATAATTCCAGGAGCTGGCTCAGATGCTCACGATCAGTGCTTTCACCATAACGCACCAGATTGGTTTCTCCCTGCACCCGGTAACCCTCGTCATTGGACTGTAATGATTCTGAGAAGGTGACACCCGCGACTTCGATCACCGTTTTCATCGTAGCATCGATATCTTCTCGCGCGCGTTGCATAGCTTGCAGCAACTGTTCACGCACATCGTAGATATCCATGCCCATATAGTTCTGATTGAGGAAATTGGATGCCTCGTGCAGTTCTTCTGTGGTGTAGCTGCGTTGCATATGCAACACGCGGTTTTGCACTTCGCGTTCATTGATGACCAAAATGGCGAGGATACGTTGATCGGATAACGGCAGAAACTCAATGTGCCGGAGTGTTGCCTGACTGACTTTGGGCATGGTGACGATTCCAGCCATATGGGTTAATTCCGACACAATCTGTGTTGCATGGTTGATCAATATATCAGCATTCTGATCTGGATCGAGTTCCTGTTTCAGGCGGGATAACAGCGAACGACTCAAAGGCTCAACTTCGAGCATGCTGTCGACGAACAGTCGGTAACCCTGCTCTGTGGGGATGCGTCCCGCCGAGGTGTGCGGTGCAATGATCAGCCCTTTCTTCTCCAGACCCGACATGACATTGCGTACCGTGGCAGAACTGATATTGAGATCCGCATCCTCGGCCAACTTCTTGGAACCGACCGGCTGGCCATCTGATATATAGCTATAAACCAGTTTTTTCAGCAACAGTGCGGCACGTTCGTTCAGCTGTTCAGGCATGTCCAGTAAGGCTTGGTTAAACGTTAAATATTAGCACTCTGCACTTTAGAGCGCCAAGTGTCACTCAGGTTCTCGGGGCGGGGTGCTCACCCTACTGTATTTCGATCATGTATCGTGTGATTGAGCATCCGGTTTCGCCTGATGGCGAGTTACCTTTCTTTGCTTGTCCAAAGAAAGGTAACCCAAAGAAAAGACACCCCCGGACGCTCGCGCTTTGCGTTCCCTCAGCCATCTTCGCTGCCAACGGGTCGTCCGGAGTCGCCGTCCGGGCTCCACCGGACTCGATTGGCCTTCCATGGCCAATCGACCCTACCAGCGAAACTGTCTTCGGCGAGCTTTAGGGGGCCCCGGGTCGTTTGCTAAAAGACCTTGGTAATACTGCTGCAGATGTCATTGGACAAAAGTGCGTGCGCTCACTGCTGTCCCAACTGCTCGTCATTCCGGCATGTTTTTAGCCGGAATCCAGTGGCTTAGACATGCATCCTAAATCCCAGTCAACCAATAAAAAAACTTGGTGGTGTATTGCACATGTTCCAATATAGAGCCAACTAACATGAACCGCATCGGCGTGCTCACCGAGCCCCCCTTGAAGTTTGCCGAGGCAATCGACTTTGGCAGGGTAAATCAGGCAGGACGCCTGATTTAGTCCGGTGGAGCCCGCCAAAAAGTGCGCTATTGCTGCTGCAAGCGCCCATCTTCCAACACATAAATCGTATCGAGCTGCTCGGCGATGTGCATATCGTGCGTGACCATGATCAAGGCGGTGCTGTAGTTCTGATTGAGTTTCAGAATCAGCTCGAGTGAGAGCTCTGCGTTTTTACGGTCCAGGTTTCCGGTGGGCTCAT
>JABDQW010000128.1 GCA_013042055.1 Gammaproteobacteria bacterium
CGCACTCGCGACAAATTTGGTCAGCCATCTGCCTGCGTGTATCGCGATCGCCCACGGCCAGTTTGACCTTGACCAGTTCGTGATGATCAAGTGCGATATCGAGTTCTTTCAGTACCGCATCCGTCAGTCCTTTCTGCCCCAACATCACCACCGGCTTCAGGTCGTGGCACAGACCGCGCAGAAACTTTAACTGGTTTTTTGATAAAGGCATAAGTGAATTTCTGCCGCAAAAAACGCCAACAGCGCGAATTATTGTTAAGGCAATCTACTTAGTAGGCGAATATTGAATCGTAAACAAGTCCGATGTCGTATTATCAACGCTGCCTCGACGAACGTTAATGTAAAACTCGTTTTTTACCCAAAGAACATTTGCGATTTTCGCGTTTTTCGCGGCAAAAATACCACTATCAAATATATCGAACTTCGATAATCTCCAACTCACGGATGCCGCCCGGGGTATTCACCTCGGCAACATCGCCCTCTTCCTTGCCGATCAACGCGCGCGCGATCGGGGAACTGATCGAGATCATATTGTTCTTGATATCCGCCTCATCATCACCGACGATCTGGTAACTGAGCTCATCACCGGTTTCTTCATCGGCAACATCCACGGTGACACCGAATACCACTTTACCATTATGTTGCAGTGCGGTGACATCGATAATGTTCGCATTACTCAGCTTAGCCTCGATATCCTTGATACGCCCCTCGATAAAGCCCTGCTGTTCACGTGCAGCATGATACTCGGCATTTTCTTTCAGGTCGCCATGCGCACGCGCTTCAGCGATTGCCTCGATGACCTTGGGACGGTCGCCGGTTTTTAGTTTATGCAATTCTTTCTTCAGTTTCTCTGCACCACGTACAGTGATTGGCACTTTACTCATGCCGCTTCCCCCTGTTTGATTTTGGCATGCAAATCTTGCAGACGATTCACGATATCGTCATCCGGCCTGGCCATTGCACGAATCGTTGCATGCGCACCCGCAATGGTGGTTGTGTAGCTTATCTTATGCTGTAGGGCAGATGCGCGAATGGTGTATGAATCCGCGATCGATTGTTTGCCCTCGGTCGTATTGATGATGAAATCGATTTTGTTGTTTTTGATCATATCGACGATGTGTGGACGCCCCTCGTAGACCTTATTGACCAGATGACACTCAACACCCGCTTGTTGCAAGGCAATGCCGGTGCCACGCGTCGACACGATATTAAATCCGAGTTGACTCAACTCACGACCTAACTCAACAGCATGACCACGGTCACGCTCTTTGACACTGAGGAAAACCCGACCTTTGGTCGGTAATTTAACACCGGCAGCTAACTGCGCTTTGGCAAAGGCGGCACCAAAGCTCGTACCGACACCCATAACTTCACCCGTCGATTTCATTTCCGGACCGAGCAGCGGATCCACACCTGGGAACTTGACGAAAGGAAAAACCGATTCCTTGACCGCAAAGATATCGGGAACCACTTCATCAGCACGTCCCTGCTCTTGCAAAGAGACGCCTGCCATACACCGTGCCGCAACTTTTGCCAACGGCACGCCGGTTGCCTTGGAAACGAACGGGACAGTACGCGAAGCACGCGGATTGACCTCGAGTACATAGATATCCTCTCCCTGAATCGCAAACTGGATGTTCATCAGACCAATGACATCAAGTTTCAATGCCAGTTTACACGTTTGCTCGCGCAGGCGATTCTGGATCGAGGCCGATAATGAATACGGTGGCAATGAACACGCGGAATCACCCGAATGAACGCCGGCCTGTTCGATGTGTTCCATGATGCTGCCGATCAGAACCTGTTCACCATCGCAGACGGCATCAACATCGACTTCAACCGCATCATCGAGGAAATGATCGAGCAGAACCGGCGCATCATTGGATACCCGCACCGCATCACGCATATAAGTCTTCAGATCACTTTCGTTGTAGACGATTTCCATCGCACGGCCACCGAGCACATAGGAAGGCCTGACAACCAGTGGATAGCCGATTTCTTCTGCCAGCCCGACCGCTTCTTCTGGTGCTCTGGCGAGACAGTTGGGTGGCTGTTTCAAATCCAGCTCATGAATCAATTGCTGAAAACGTTCACGATCCTCGGCGAGATCGATGCAATCGGGTGTCGTGCCGATAATCGGTGCTCCAGCAGCTTCCAGGTCTCGCGCCAGTTTCAAGGGTGTCTGACCACCGTATTGCACGATCACACCCTTCGGTTTTTCCTTGTCCAGAACTTCGAGCACATCTTCCAAGGTCAGGGGTTCGAAATACAGGCGATCGGAGGTGTCATAGTCCGTTGATACCGTCTCCGGATTACAGTTGATCATGATGGTTTCATAGCCGTCTTCACGCATGGCCAGCGCTGCATGTACACAACAGTAATCGAATTCTATCCCCTGACCGATACGGTTTGGACCACCACCGAGGACCACGATCTTTTCACTAGCGCTGTGCTCGACTTCACACTCGTCTTCATAGGTCGAGTACATGTAAGCCGTCGACGTGGCAAACTCCGCTGCACAAGTATCGACGCGTTTGTAAACCGGCCGCACGCCAAGCGCGTGACGATGCGCGCGCAGTTCTTGCTGACTGCAATTCAGACAGCGAGCCAGGCTGCTATCGGAAAAGCCCTTTCGCTTGAGCTCGCGCATCGTCTGATAATCCAAGGATTGATACGCCGTGCCGATGAGCGACTGCTCGATCGTAATCAGCTCCTTCACCTGTACCAGGTACCAGGGGTCAATGTGGGTAAGCTCGAACGCCCGTTCAAGACTCATGCCGCGCCTGAAAGCATCACCCAGATAGAGCAATCGATCGGCACCTGGCAGACTCAGCTCCTTGTTGAGTAAGGATGCAGCTTCGTCGTCTGATAACGCCGGATCGAGTATTTCGGCCAGTCCGTCGATGTCGACCTCGAGGCCGCGCAAGGCTTTTTGTAATGACTCCTGGAAGGTGCGGCCGATCGCCATGACCTCACCCACAGATTTCATCTGTGTCGTCAGACGGTTTTCTGCCTGCGGAAATTTTTCAAAAGTGAAACGCGGTATCTTGGTAACCACATAGTCAATGGTCGGCTCGAACGATGCTGGCGTTGCACCACCAGTGATTTCGTTTTGCAGCTCGTCCAGGGTATAGCCAACAGCGAGTTTAGCCGCCACTTTAGCAATCGGAAATCCGGTGGCTTTTGATGCCAGCGCGGATGAACGCGATACGCGTGGATTCATTTCGATAATGGTCATACGACCATCATCAGGATTAACTGAGAACTGAACATTGGAGCCACCAGTATCGACACCGATCTTGCGCAACACGGCGATCGAAGCGTCTCGCATGCGCTGGTATTCCTTGTCAGTCAACGTTTGCGAAGGTGCCACGGTAATGGAATCACCGGTATGGATTCCCATCGGGTCGAAGTTTTCTATTGAGCAAACGATAATGCAGTTATCCTTATGATCACGCACGACTTCCATTTCATATTCTTTCCAACCGAGAATGGATTCCTCGATCAGAAGCTCGTTCACCGGTGACAGATCCAGGCCACGTTGGCAGATCTCTTCAAATTCTTCACGGTTATAGGCCACGCCACCGCCGCTTCCGCCCATGGTGAATGAAGGGCGTATGATGGTGGGAAAACCAACCTGCGCCTGCACCTGATAGGCCTCTTCCATGCTGTGAGCAATCGCTGCGCGCGGCATGTCGAGACCGATCTCTTCCATGGCTTTTTTGAACAGCTCGCGGTCCTCGGCCATGTCGATCGCTTCTTTTTTGGCGCCGATCATTTCTATACCAAATTTCTCCAGCACACCTTCGCGTTCCAGATCAAGCGCACAATTCAACGCGGTCTGGCCACCCATGGTCGGCAGCAAGGCATCAGGTCTTTCCTGCTCGATGATACGCGCAACGATTTCCCAGGTAATCGGCTCAATATAGGTCGCATCCGCCATCGCCGGATCGGTCATAATGGTCGCCGGATTCGAATTGACCAGAATGACCCGATAACCTTCCTCTCTCAATGCACGACAGGCTTGCGCGCCGGAGTAGTCGAACTCACAGGCCTGCCCGATCACAATCGGCCCGGC
>JABDQW010000130.1 GCA_013042055.1 Gammaproteobacteria bacterium
ACGATGAGGGCGTAAATAGTAAAGATGACAGCGGGGGTCGTTGTGGAAACCGACCACACATAGGCAATGACAAAACCCAGAACCAGTATTGGCGGTAACTGTGCGATCGCCAGAACAAGGATGAACAGGGTCCATAGCCCCCAGGCAGGCACATCCATCAAGTACATACCGAGTGCACTTAACAGCGCCTGGATGATTGCAATACCGAGCACGCCCTGGGCGATGCTGCGAATGGTGTCTCTGGAAAGACGGGTGAAGGCAATGCCCTGTTTCTGATCGGTCAGGCGCGAGAAGATCTTCACCGTCACGTTATAGGCGCCCGCTGCATTGGCGACCAGGATGCCGGAGATGATGATCGATATGACGAATTGAAGTATGCCACCGCCGGCACCCGCAGCAATAGCAATGCCCTTTTCGCCTGCCGCTCTCAGCTGCGGCTCGTATTTTTCGACAGTCCCCTGCAGATTGTCCGATGCCTGTGACCAGATACCGTGGAGCTTTTGACCGACAAACGGCCACCCTTCAACACTGTCTTGGGGTGGGGGTATCTTAAGCAGTCCCTGCTCATATTGTTCTGATAGCGACTGCGAGGTTTCAACCAGCGAATCTGAAATCATCACCGTCGGCGTGATCAGCAACGCCAGCGCTATAAGTGTATAAAGCACAGCAGCCAGCTTGTTTCTGCCGCCCATCGCAGATTTCAATTTGCCGAACAACGGAAAAATCGCCACCGCGATGATCACTCCCCACATCACCGGCTCGACAAACGGGTAGATAATGCGGAAACACCAGGCCGCGAGCAACAACAACAGCCCTAACCTGATCGCGACCTCAATTGTGTTTTGAGTGAAATCCGTGTTACTTTGGCGATTGGGTGTTATCTCCGGCATCAGTTGGCTCCAGATCAAGGATATCTCCGAAAAAAGAGCTTAATCATAGCAAGATCAGCCTAGCTCAACAGATAAAATCGACTAGATCAGCGCGTACGCGCAACGCCCGTACAGAACTATGTAATTAATTGCAACCACGCTGTGGTCAGATAAAAATGGGCAAGAAGAAAGACAAAGCACTAAAATCCACAACGAAATCCACTGCAGTACCTACAGAAAAAGCCGAGCACGAAAATAGCACAAGTGCCAATGATGAAACCACAAGCATCGAATTTGCGGAACACGTCACCGCTCATGATGTGATGGAACTGGTCGACTCCCTCAGCCATGATCTTGCGCAGCTGAACACGTCGCATCAGCAACTACGCCAACAGATCGCAAAGTATCAAGATACGCCGCCGCAACAGCCCGTGGTATTCATGATCATCGCTCTGATCCTTGGTACGGGTATTGCCGCTGTCGGCTACTACAGCGCCAAAACCAGTACACGCACCGACAATAACATGGACGTGGTATCGACCCGGATCGACAGCATGAAGATACAGGCAGACCTGATGAACGCATCCATGACTTCTCTGTCCGGTGATCTAAATCGGTTGAGCATTGATCAAAAAGAACTTACCGCGAATGTCTCAACGATCGACCAGAACCTCAGCCAGGTCACGAGCGACATAGACAAGATAAACACGAATATCGCGAGCATAACCACTGACATTCGACGCACGTTTCGACCGATGGATCCAAGGTATCCTTGGCGATAGCATCGTCTGCACGGCCCCCGTAAAGACAAAACAAGCAAGCGTTGCGAACTGCGATGGCAGTATGGCCACCCCCTTCTTGAGCCAGCGCAAGCGTCTGGAGATTGCTTCGCTGCGCCCGCAATGATCGCAGAAACCTTCGTATGCTTAACAGCCTGTCGGACGCGAGGAATTCTGCAGACGGGCTGCACCGCGTACACTGAACATGGCAATAAAATGTGGATTCATGCTGCGCGGCGCACCCTGCGACTCACGTTTTATGCTTCAACTCAACAGAAGGATACGGATCAGACTTTATTAAGTTATTGATTTTATATAATTTTTTCTTACCTAGGCGCCATTCCTTTATTACCCGGTTTACTGTTTACCTTGGACAGGAATCTACGATAACATGCACGTGCTTAATCGAAGTTATGTAAAACTGCGCGCAAATACGTTGCGAATCAATGTGGTGCAATGCTATTTTAAACTAGCTGCGACTGTCTTTGGTCAGCGAGTCTTCACTCTAGAAGCCAATGTGGTGCGCCAGTATCTCACCAATAATCGAAATGAAGAAGAGGATTTAAAATGAATATAAAGAGCAAGATCGTCGTGACCGGGCTGCTTGGCCTGCTATCGACAAGTGGATTGATGTCGGGTTGTTCGCCGGCCATGACCCAGTCTGAAAGGGAACAAGCCA
This sequence comes from Gammaproteobacteria bacterium, assembly GCA_013042055.1. Lineage (GTDB taxonomy): Bacteria > Pseudomonadota > Gammaproteobacteria > SZUA-229 > SZUA-229 > JABDQW01. Next base: position 2,328 of record JABDQW010000130.1, read on the forward strand.
TTACCCAGGTCGAGATGGTCAAAGGCGAAGGCACCGGCGTGATGGCGGACATCGGTATTGTTTCTGCATCGATGTTTGCATTTGACAGTGCCGAGCTGAACCAAGAGGGTAAAGATACGATCCAGGCCTACAGAGAAAAACTCGGGCCCGAACTCACAGATGCTTTCATGGTGCTCATTGTCGGCCATACCGATACTTCAGGCGATGAAGGCCATAACATGAAGTTGTCACAGGCGCGCGCCGATAGCGTGGCTGAGCACCTGAAATCTGAAGGCGTCGATGCGAGCAAAATTGAAACCCTCGGACTCGGACCGACCAGTCCGATAGCATCTAATGACACCCGCGAAGGCCGCATCCAAAACAGGCGTGTCGATATTTACGCTATTGCTGAAGTGCGTGCGCTGGACAGAATGAATTTCCCAAGCGCTGCGTTGTTTGAGCGCGACAGTTCAGAGCTATCTGACGAGGGTAAGGCATTGATTAAACGGAACATTGAGACAGGCAAAGAAATGTTCAGCCGTGCGAATGCAATCATCGTTGTCGGTCATACCGATGATAAGTGGGACGATGAGTGGAATATGAAGCTTTCGAAGGAACGTGCCGCCACTGTGACTGCCTTCCTCGAAAGTCAAGGCCTTGATCCCTCAAAGATCGTCACGACAGGAGCGGGTGAATCCCTGCCAATTGCAGATAACAAAACCAAGGCAGGACGTGCACAGAACCGTCGTGTTCAAGTACTGGTGTTAGGACGCACTAATTGATATCACTTCAATAAATCTGGTAACGACAACCCTCGCCTACGAGCGGGGGTTGTCTGAAACCGGCCCAGCGAGCAACAGCAGGCATTGTCCTATCCAATGTCTCAAACGATAGGTGGCTCTTCCTGCTCTTGATCTAAATCCAAATCATCGGGTGCGTGCTCATCCTGAAATGACTCGAC
>JABDQW010000134.1 GCA_013042055.1 Gammaproteobacteria bacterium
AAATGGCCGACAATTAAAACTTAAGCTGGTGGGTTGCGCACCATAGCGCACGTACAGGTCTGCATCACCCGAACCACCAAATATATTAATCTCAAGCCCACGCATTCCCGCCGGTACATCCAGCGAATAATGTAACCACGAACGACGACTGGCCGACAAATTCGATTCAGTTAAGCCATCGTCACTGGAGGACTGATCATAACTGGCCACCAATGAAACGCCGCTAAATGCCGCAAACGCCTTGACCATGACATAATAGGTTCCCGCCTGTACGCTGCCGATATTGCAGCTTTCATTGCTGCCATTCAGATACGGCCTGCAATCGTACACACCGCTTGTAGGTACTGAACCGTATTTCACATATAAATCGGCATCGCCGTTTCCACCACTGATGACAAAATTCAGACCACTCGAGCCCACCGGCACATCGAATGTAAACATCAGCGCATCAGCTGTGTTGGCAGACAAATTGGTCACAGGTACGCCATTTTCCAGCACATTGTCCCTTGGCGGCGTTGTCGAACCATTGACTGCATCGACTGCGGCGACTGCGGCAGCGGCATTGACAAGGCCCGAACCACATTGCACGCAGCTTGCGGGAAAACTACGCGCTGTCGTCTTGAGGGTCAACTCGACCTGATCGGGTTCGATTGCAGGATTGATCTCATAGAGTAATGCGGCCACGCCGGCCACATGCGGGGCGGCCATGCTGGTACCCTGATAAAAGGCGTAGCTGTCGGTGGCCGCTGTCGTACGGCCGGAATTGAGCGTGGATAAAACACCACTAGTCGAACCGCTGGTTAAATCACCGCCAGGGGCAGCCAAATCCACAACCGTACCATAATTCGAGTAAAACGAGCGACCACCATTTCGATTGGTCGCAGCTACGGCAATGACACCGTTACAGTTGGCCGGATTGGAGTTACTGGCGTTGTTGTTCTCATTACCCGCCGCGACCACCACAGTCGCGCCCAAGCTGCGCGCTGTATCAATTGCGTTCTGGGATGTGATGCTGCAACCACCTGAACCACCCAGACTCAGGTTCAGCACCTGGGCCGGATTGGGATTATCCGGTATGCCGCTGACTGATCCACCGGCAGCCCAGATGATGCCGTCAGATATGTCCGATAGATAACCACCACATCGACCCAGCGCACGTACCGGCAGAACTTTGGCGTTGTAAGCCACACCTGCCACGCCGGTACTGTTGTTTGTGACCGCAGCAATCGTGCCTGCCACGTGCGTACCATGCCAGCTACTGTCTCTAGCTGGTGAACCGTTGTCGCAGGCGTTTGCCGACGCCCAGTCACCATTGTCGAGCGCATCGGCATCTCGGCCATCGCCATCCTGCGCAATGTCCAGGTCTGAAATCATGTCATAACCTGGTAAGACGTTCGCGTCCAGGTCGGCATGTGGTAGGTAACCCGTGTCTATCACCGCCACGATAACACCTGATCCCTGCGTGGTATCCCACGCCGCGGGCAGATTGAGGCCTCCAGTCGCTTCATAATATTGCCACTGCTCGTGATAACGTGAGTCATTGGGTACCGCCAATGGATACATCTTAATGTCAGGCTCAATATATTCCACGTTAGGATCGCGCCTCATAGCGGTGATAATATCAGCCATGCGGGCACCGCCTTGTCGGCGTTGAAGCTTCATCAGCTGTGCGCCTGAAGCTAGTCGGCGAACATGCCTGAGGCCTGAGCCAGCCCGTTGCGACAGCGTATCGATCTCTGACTCGCGCATGCTCGACAAATCAACGGATCAGGCTATGCATGGATGCGTTACAAACCATTACAATATCGCTACAGAGTGAAACGTATCGACTTAACCAGCGCCCCCGGCAATTCGACACTGTTGTTCGATCTTGAGCCATAGCTACTGCAATCGAAAATAGTTTCACGCTCTCTGGTTAGCCCCAGGAGGTTGGTGCCTAATAATTCATACACACTGTCGTCAAAACGCATCACATTGACAGGTGATTGCACCTCTCCATCTTCTACCCAGAAACAAGCAAAGCGGGTCATACCGGTGAGCTGACAGGCATTGCGATCTGAAAAATTTAGATACCAGAGATTTCCAATATAGAGCCCTGTATCCAAGTCGCCCAAAATGCTTTCGCTTGTTAAATGGCCCGCAGCCAGATCTAACGATTCAGGGTATTCGCTTTCGGCATTGGTCAAGCTATGGTATTCGACGGCACTACGCGAGTTCACTAGACAATGCTGATAACGTCCATCTTCAATGAGCGTAACCTGTTTCGGTTTGATAAAACCGGCACGGGTAAATATCGGAGCCAGTCCTCTGGCGTGATTCTCATGAATTGTGATGCTTGGCGCTAATCTTCGGCCTTGCTCTAACATTTGTATCAATGGCGTGGTTTTAGTGCGATGGCTTTTCAAACCAAATCCGCCCCAGGATATTAAGCCAAGGATATCACTGACTGCAGATGGTGCCAGGTAGGCGCGATAGCGTCCCGGTTTGATGGTTTTGGGCGGCTTGGCAACAATGGCCAATTGCTGTTTGATACTTTCAAGTTTAGTCAGCAGTTTATCTTGCTGCCACTGAAAACCGGCATAACTACCTTTGACGGCTTTATCCGCGGCATGGTAGCAGCTCCAATCGAAATTAAAATTCGTCGTGCTATGCCAGTTACGTTGCCCCATAGAATTGGCAAACCCTGAGTACTGGGAACCATTCGCGAAAATACCTACCAGATCCATACCATCAGCAAGCTGCAGAATTTGCTCGATCGCTTCATGACTGCTGATCACTTCTTTGTCATGGTGGTATTCGGAATGACTAACTTCCATCGCAAATGTCAGGTAGGGATCTTCCGGTAAAAAAATCAATTGATCACGCAAGTTTTTTAGCGAGATAAGCAGTTGGTTCAAGTCTTGCTCAATATGACCAGCAAGATCCACACAGACTTCAGCGTGGCGCCGACCTTTGATGAGGTCTAGCACAATTCTGCGTTGCGCGACACGACCAGCCTGTCTGATCCTGTTGTGGTTCAGGCGTACGAAATCAGAATCTTCACCGGAAAAACTAAGCAATAATTGCTCATCAGCTGCAAGCTTTGTGAACAGCGTATCGCTAAGCGAGTAAAAGTAATCTTGTACTATGTCGCACCTCCAAACACATCGACATCACAAAAGTGACATGTCGGCGAAGCGTGACCAACGTATATGGCCTGATTAGGCTCACCCTTTCCGCAGCTCGTGATGCCTTGTAGCTGAAAGCTTTCTTCATCGCCGACATCAACTAAATTACGCCAGAAAGTCGCAGATATGCCTCGGTAGTTTGGATTACGCACCAGCCCTTTTAATTCACCCTCTTCGATGATTCGGCCAAGTTCGCAGCCAAATTGGAATTTATTGCGACTGTCGTCGATCGACCATGAGCGGTTGGTTTCCATATAGACACCGCGTTCGATACCTGAAATCATCGCCTCTACTCTTTTATTCCCAGGCTCTAGGTTGAGGTTAGCCATGCGGTCAATGGGCGGGCGAAACCAGTCTGACTGTCGTGCATTGGCAACGCCGGGCATACCGCTGCGTGCTTGAGAAGTGGCTCCCCCCAGAGGACGTAGCAAAATGCCATTGCGTATAATGTATTCGTGCTGGGACGGAGTGCCCTCATCATCATAATCATAACTGGCTAATTCTTCAGGACGAGTTGGATCAAAGCTCACATTGAGTTGGTCAGAGCCGTATCGGTAGCTACCAAACATGTCCTGGGTAACAAAACTGGTACCCGCATAGTTGCGTTCGTCGCCCAGGATGCGATCGAGTTCCAGCGGGTGGCCTATGCTTTCGTGTATTTGCAAACTCATCTGGCTCGGCGCCAGAACAACATCCATTATGCCCTGGGGACATTCATCCGCGCCTAATAGAGCTATGGCCTCCTCTGCCAGCGTTCTCGCGGCGTCAGGAAATTTCAATAGAGGCAACTGCTCCAGGCCACCCTGGCGGGGACTCTGCGAACCGCCTCCGGTACGATACTGAGTCAGTGAGCCTTCGTTGGCGACCGCAATCAGCCCTGGGTTGATATAGTGAAAGTGTTGCTCGACATGAGCGTCTGCGCTACTGATAAAGACGATGTCTTCACTCCGGTTGCCGAGGTAAGCCTGCCAGTCAACAATACGATCACTGATCTTGAGCGCCCTATTCGCATCCTGTAGAAGCATGATTTTTTCATGTAGCGTTAAATCCTTCCAATGCTGCTCAATTGGCGTTTGATACTGTGCTTTGTTTTCGGGTCGAGGATAATCAGTCGTTTTTAATAACCCCAGTGCTGAACTTTGCACAGCCCAGTCACTGGCCTGACGCACTGCTGCTTTGAGTCCAGCAGAACTCAAATCACTGGTTGCAGCATAACCGCAGCCATCACCAATGACTATGTTCACTAGAGCCCCTCGAGCAAACTGACTAATCACAGGTTGCAAGATACCTTGACGCACACTGATCGTTTCGCGCGACTGGTCTGACAATCGCAGCGTCCAAAAGTCCGTATCAGGTGCAATGTTTCTGAAACGCTGCGCGACCTCATTAAGGTAGTCGTTCATTCCTCGCCCTCTGGTGAGACATGCGGGTTAGTTAAGGTAGGGCCTGTTAATACTATGCGGATATCCATCGACGGCGGCCATTTTTTGCAGGACAAGGCGCACTGAGCGCGGTGTACCTGGCGTACATAAGCGAAAGTGCAACGCGGTCGTGCGAAACAATGGCCCCGTCCCTTCGGGTTGGCTCTCCCATGAGGCCATGCGGCGTTGCACATCGCTTATTTGGAACAACCAAACTGCGCTCTGCGCGCCTTGCCTGGCCTCATTGGAGAGCCAACGCTGGGTATTCGCATAGTGTTAACAGGCCCTAATAGCTTCAGCTATGGATAAAGCCGCTGAGTTCTCACTGCGAAAAGACTCAGCTATCACAAATTCCGTCGACTCAGTTACACCCGTCGAGCACGATGTCAGCCATTTCCACTGCTATAACTC
>JABDQW010000135.1 GCA_013042055.1 Gammaproteobacteria bacterium
GACCGCGTCACACGCGACTGGATGGGTCTTGCCTTGCTACCTCAGGCGGGTGTTGCCATGGGCATGGCGCTGGTGGCATCAAACCAATTTCCGGAATACAAGCATACGCTGTTGACGATCGTGATCAGTTCAACGGTGTTTTTTGAAGTCGTCGGGCCAGTCTTCACCCGTGCAGCTATACGTCACGCAGAATCTTGAGGCCGCAAAGGCGTCAAGGTAGCCAACAGACCATTATGAATAAGTCCGCAAATAACGCAAATGACGCGTAGGAAAACTAACCCGGATGTTCCACGAAGGCGGACATGCGATGTTATGGATTAGCTGAAATTTCAATCAGATACGCTCGAATCCGCGGGATATTGCTCGATTACAGTTTGCCCTTTTCGGTTTGACGTTTATGTTTTGCAATCCATTCGCGTCTTTTGCGGCTAATGTTTTGGACTTAGCTCACTGGCGCGATAGTGTCAATAATCTGTGATCAACTGCCGTAGAAAATCTCTATACAGGGACTTGTGCCACTCGCGACTGCCGATCGCTTGGTACTGAACCTTGCCTTCGCGATCGATTAAAATCGTCGTTGGCAGTCCCCGTGGCTTGAATTTTTCGGTCACCAGGCCGTCGCGATCCATCAGGCTGTCCAACTCCATGCCTATTTCACCGAGAAAACTGAAGATTGTGTCCTCGTCTTCCGCGGTGTTGATCAGTACGACTCGTAAGCCACGGTCATTGAATGCTTCCACCAGTTTCTGGATAGACGGCATCTCTTCACGGCAGGGGCCGCACCAGCTTGCCCAGAAATGCAGAAATACCCATTGCCCCCGGGTTGATGCGAATTCGAATGGCTGCCCGTCCATATCGGTCACGCTGAATTCGGGGGCGGCGCCAATCTCGTAATGACGTATGCCCTTGGGAGGCGCCAGTGGTCCGGCAAGCCCGTTTACAGTTGCGAACTGCAAGATGAACAACAACGCTAGCAATCGCATGGCCATCATGATTGTTCATTATCTTCGGCGCAATACAACTCGTCATATTCGACTGAAATCACAGCCCCAAGTTGCTTGTCTGCTGTCGGAAAAGTCGCGTTTAACGTAATCGGTCCTGTGACGCGTGGCAGTATGATATTGCCGCCTTCTTCTTCGTCCGGCAGGTAATCCAATGATTCCGGTAACAGTGTCCAGCGGAATGTCGAAATGCTGGCTTTAGGCATGTTCATCGCGTTCCACTTATCCAGCCAGTAGTTACGGTGCTCGCGCTTCAGCGGTTTGCCGTTATGACTGAAATGCCAGTTGGTCAGGTCGTGCCAGACTATGTCCTCGCTTTTGTTGTGTATGCGTACTGTGATGAAACATTTTCGGCTGAGTATCTTAATCATTTCTGGCGGGAAGCCGCGCGCTTCATAAAACGACATGATTTGATGCGGCGTCCGCGGGGCGAACTGCATGTCAATATGCTCGTTGCTGATCCCTAACGGCTGCGTGGTGGCCGCGGTGGCTGCAAGGATGCTTAGAAGTGCGTACATGCGTATGATAATAAACGATTACAATATGACTGTCGTCAAATACACAGGTTATTATCTTGTTATATCGCATCGCTGCCGAGTTACTGGTCCTAGTCCATCTGGTATTCATTATTTTTGTCATGGCGGGTGGATTCGCCGTATTCAAGTGGCCCTGGATGGCGTTGTTGCACATCCCCGCAGCGACCTGGGGAGCGTTGATCGAATTCAGAGGCTGGATCTGCCCACTGACGCCGTGGGAAAACAGCTTGCGGCAACTCGCTGGACAAGAAGGTTATTCAAAGGGTTTTGTCGAACATTACCTTTTGCCGTTGATTTACCCAGCTGGCCTGACCAGAGAACTGCAAATCGCGCTTGGTTCGATCGTGATTGCCGTCAACCTGTTGATCTATGGAGCGTTGCTGTACCGCTCGATGCGTCACTAACCCGGATGTTGCACACAGGCATGATTTAGCCGCGAAACACGTGAACAGCGCAAAGAATTTAAGCTAAAACCATCGACTGGCCCGCAGAAAAATCAAACAATCTCTTTGCGGCCTTGGTGCCTTTGCGAGAAATTCACAAGCGACCATCGTGCGTCATACAATTTGGTCATGCGAGTGTAGATACTTCGCCAACAGACTGTGGTCGTTTGCCGACTCGGGTAGCTGCATGCGCACAAAGTAGCCGCTGCCGAGCGCGGCGGTTATTGCATTGCCATGCTTGTCTGCCATGTTTTCCACGACAAAGTCTTGGTTGCCTTGTGGTGTTACTAATTGCAATTTGTCGCCGACACAGAATTTGTTTTTCACATCAATTTCGGCGACACCGCTTGCGGGGTCATACGACAGCACTTCGCCGACAAAAGATTGTTGTCTGCTCTTTGAATGGCTGTCGATGTAATTCTGATACTCGTGTGAATGATGGCGTTCGAAAAAGCCATCGGTATAACCACGGTTAGCTAGGTTCTCCAAGTCTCCGAGAAGGTCTGGATTGAAAGCTTCGCCATGCTGGGCTGTATCGATGGCCCGGCGATAACTTTGTGTGGTACGCGCGACATAATAATGCGACTTGGTGCGGCCTTCGATTTTAAGACAGTTGATGCCGATATTGACCAATCGGTTGACATGCTCGACAGCACGTAGGTCCTTGGAATTCATAATGTACGTGCCATGCTCATCCTCTGTGATGGTTGTGTGTTCGCCAGGACGACCCTTTTCTTCCAGCATGTATACATCGTCCGCTTGTGGGTGGCGTTGCCCGTTGCCGATCTCAGAGCGTATCGGCATCGCAATGCGTTGCGTCGGTCTGTATACGCCTTCGGCGGTTTGCTCGGCCTCGACGGGTTTGTATTGCCAGCGGCACGAATTTGTACAGGTGCCCTGATTCGGATCGCGATGATTAAAGTATCCGGAAAGCAGGCAACGCCCGGAGTAGGCAATGCACAGGGCGCCGTGAACGAAAACTTCGAGTTCGATGTCCGGACAGCGTTGGCGTATCTCTTCGACCTCATCCAGTGACAGTTCACGTGAAAGTATGATGCGCTCTATGCCTTCACGCTGCCAAAACTTGACCGCCGCATAGTTGACTGTATTGGCTTGAACGGAGAGGTGGATCGGCATCTCCGGCCATCTGTCCTTCACCATCATAATCAGGCCAGGATCTGCCATGATCAAAGCATCTGGGCCTAGTTCGATCACCGGCTCCAGGTCGCTGATATATGTTTTGACCTTGCTGTTATGCGGCATAAGGTTCGAGGTAAGAAAGAACTTCCTGTCCATAGCGTGCGCCTCGTTAATGCCAATCTCGAGGTTATTGTCCTTGAAATCATTGTTCCTAACACGCAAGCTATAGCGTGGTTGGCCAGCATAGACAGCATCGGCGCCATACGCAAAGGCATAGCGCATATTTTTCAGGGTGCCGGCTGGACTGAGTAGCTCTGTTGTGCCCGTGGGTGTTGTCATGGCGCTGATTTTAGCATTTTTCTTGCTGCATCATTTGCTGGCTCACAGCTCTCGTCAGAGGTCGGGATGATCACGCAAGGGTTTGAATTCACAACGTGTTTTACGAAGGTGAGGAATAACAGTGTGTATTTCCAAGTGAGGATCCGTCAATCTGGTGAGAAGCGCGGGCTAGGGCCTCAGTGAACTATCGGTATTCAATTGGAGAAAGCGTACATGCCAGTAAAAAAACTGGAGTCTGAAGAGCTTTATCGGCGTTGCGATCCTGAGCAATTCGAGTTCGAAACGACCGCGGATATCAAAGATCTGGCTGAACTGATTGGTCAGCCCAGAGCGGTCGAAGCGGTAAATTTTGGCGTAGGCATTCAACAAGATGGTTACAATCTGTTTGCGCTGGGCCCAGCTGGTACCGGCAAACAAGCGTTCATACGGCACTATATAGAATCCAGAGCCTCAGCCGAGAAAGTACCGCCTGACTGGTGCTACGTTAATAATTTTGAAGATACACGCAAACCTGCAGCATTGATGTTACCACCCGGTAAGGCAGTCAAGTTACATAATGACATGAATATGCTGGTCGAAGAGCTTGGCGTCACGATACCGGAGGTATTTCAAAGTGATGAATACAACACGCGTGCAGAGGCAATCGACCAGGAGCTAAGCGAGCGACAGGACAAGGCATTTGAGGCGCTCAATAAAAAAGCCGAGGCGAAAAATATCATGCTGATGCGAACGCCTACCGGATTTACGCTGGCACCCATGCGAAAGGGCAAGCCGATTTTTCCGAAGGAATTTCGTGAACTACCCGAGGAAGAGCGTAAGAAAATCGAAGAAGATTCGAGTGCCTTGCAGGACGAATTGCGGGAGACATTACACAAGGCACCGCAATGGCAGGAAGAGAGCCGGCAGAAGTTTGCGCAATTAAATCGCGAGATGGCGATCGGGGTTGTGACCCATAGGATCGACGTCTTGCGTCAAGCCTATCAAGATCAAGAAAAAGTGGTCGCATACCTCAATGATGTAGAAGAAGACATCATCAAGAATTTTAGAAAATTTCTACCAGAGGAACAGCGTCGTCCAGCATTATTAGGCATAGAACTGCCTGGTCAGGAAGAAGAAACCCATTGGTTCAACCGCTACCGGATCAATGTATTACTGGCACACGATGTTGATGGCGGTGCTCCCGTCATCTACGAATCGCTGCCGAGTTATAACAATCTAATCGGGCGCATTGAACATACCGCACAGCAAGGTGCACTGCTGACGGATTTCACCAAGATCCGCGTGGGCGCACTACATCGTGCGAATGGTGGTTACTTGCTACTCGATGCAATCAAGGTATTGACGCAACCTTTTGCTTGGGAGGCGCTAAAAAGAGCGCTGGAATCGAGGACAATCAAAATTGAATCGTTAGCACAGATGACGAGTCTAATCAGCACGGTTTCGCTAGATCCGGAATGCATTCCCCTGAATGTTAAAGTCGTATTGATGGGAGAGCCGATTATCTATTATTTACTGTCTTATTACGATCCGGAATTTGCCGACCTATTCAAGGTACAGGTGGACTTCGCCAGTCAGATGGACCGATCGACTGAGAGCCAGCAGCAGTATGCCCGCTTACTGGCAACGTTGGCGCGAAAACAGCAATTGCTGCCGTTTGATCGTTATGCTGTTGGGCGTGTGATCGATCACTGCGCCCGACTCGCTGATGATAATGAAAAACTGTCGACCCATATGCGCTCGATACAGGGCCTGATGCAGGAAAGCGATTACTGGGCCCGCGAGCGTGGGGAGTCGAGCGTCAATGCCGTTGACGTACAGCAAGCTATCGACGCTCAGGTGCGGCGCTCCGATCGTATACGCGAGCGTATACTGGAAGAAATCGAGCGTGGCACCATCATGATTGAAACCGAAGGCAACAAGGTCGGCGTGATCAATGGATTATCCGTAATGATGTTGGGTGGATTCAGCTTCGGCCGGCCATCACGTATCAGTGCACGCGTGCGCCTTGGCAAGGGTAGTGTTGTCGATATCGAGCGCGAAGTGAAAATGGGCGGCCCTATACACTCCAAAGGTGTACTGATCCTATCGCATTTTCTCGGCGGGCGTTATGCCTTAAATTATCCGTTGTCATTGTCAGCCAGCCTCGTTTTTGAGCAATCATACGGTGGTGTCGAAGGCGATAGTGCGTCATCAGCCGAACTTTATGCCCTGCTATCAGCGCTGGCCCAGGTGCCGATCAAACAATCACTGGCGGTTACCGGATCGGTCAATCAACATGGTGAGATCCAAGCCATCGGCGGTGTGAATGAAAAGATCGAAGGATTTTTTGATTTGTGCAATAGTCGCGGGCTGACGGGTGAGGAAGGTGTGCTGATCCCTGCAACTAATGTCAAACACCTGATGCTGAGACACGACGTCGTTGCGGCCGTCGAGAATGGCAAATTTTCCGTTTATCCGGTCAGTACTGTAGATGAAGGCATAGAACTGCTGACCGGTATCCGTGCCGGTGACAGGGAATCAAATGGGAAATATACATCGGATAGCGTTAACCGCCTGGTTGAGGACAGGCTGATTCATTTTTCCATGCAATTAAAAAATTTCGCCAAGTCCAATGCAGCTGAAAAAACCAGTGATGAGTAACCGTGATTGAACATAGGGCTCAGATGAGACGAATAGCTATCACGCTCAATGCATTTGAAATCAGTGCGCAGGCCATCGAGCAAGCCGTGCAGCTGGCTGAGCGCATGGGCGCCCAGCTTGAAGGCATCTTCGTTGAGGATATCGACTTGATTCAGGTTGCTGAATTACCGTTTCTACGCGAGGTCAGAACCGTTTCGCGTTCAGAGGACGCAGTCAGCCTCGGTCGAATGGAACAGGAATTACGCGCCCTGGCACGCCGTGCTGAACGTATGCTCAGTGAACATGCGGCACAACACAATGTCGCATGCACATTTCGTATCTGGCGAGGCTCGATAGACAGCGACTTGCTGGCAGCTGATATTGAAGCGGATGTGTTGGCGTTAACTCGTCTGGGCGCTACGCTGTCGCGAAGCAAAACTGTACCGACCCGATCATCCGCCGTGAGCGTACTGTTTAGTGGTACTGAGGCCTCAGCCCGTGCGCTCGATACCGCTATCAAGCTCGCCACAGATCCCTTGAAAGAGATCAATGTTCTGATATCGGCTGAAAATCAGGCGGAGTTGGCGCTTTTACAACGGCTTGCACAAGCGCAACTAGGCGAAAACCAGACTAGAGCGCATTTTTTACGCTTGCATGGTGGCTCGCTCTCAGATCTGCTGGAGGTAATCAAGGATACTCATACAGCGGTGTTGATTGTAGAACGTGACAACGATCTGCTACAGACGCCCACCCTGAGGCAGAATCTCAACAATCTCGATTGTCCGCTTCTTATCGTACGGTGATGCGGACAGCGTCGTTTGTTTGTAGGACCACAACGACAAACGCTTTCCACCCACTGCCGTCCCACTTACGCACTATTGCTGTATCTGTTAGGTAATCTGTTGATACATTATGAAAAACTTCGCAAATAAGCCAAAGCACGCAAACAAGACATACCAAAACAACAGCTCTTTGGCGTTATTCGCGGATTCTTATGCTCTGTCAGGAACCTGACAGCGAAAAGTGGAAGCTTGCTTTCGGTTTCCGTCAATGGATTATCTCGGTCTACAACACAGCTTTTTCAGCCTGGGCTCATCCAAGCGTATAATAGAGTTATGCTCGTATTGATACAAAATATCTGGGCTGTATTTCTGGATACCGCATTCTGGCTTCTGCTGGGTTTATTGGCAGCTGGTTTTATTAAATCTTTTATCGCTGAAGATACCCTGCAACGCTGGGTGGGTGGCAGCGGATTCGCCGCGGTATCCCGTGCTGCTCTGTTCGGTGCGCCGTTGCCACTTTGTTCCTGTGGCGTATTGCCGGCTGCGATCGGACTACACCGGTCGGGTGCCTCGAAGGAGGCCACAGTTTCCTTTTTAATTTCGACCCCGGAAACCAGTGTAGACTCGATCGCCGTAACATATGCCTTGATGGGACCGGTGATGGCGATCTACCGACCTATCGCTGCACTTGTCAGTGCAATTACCACCGGTTTGATGGCGGCTCTCGTCGGACATCAGACCGCCGCGACAAATTTGTCGGCAACATCGGTCTGCTGTGGTGATGAAGCGACGCCTGCCGAGGACGCCTGCTGCATCACCGTTACTGAGAACCACCACCCGTCTCATTGCGGTAACAGTGAGCACATCGAAGTGGTCAAGCCCAGCCGATTGTTTAGCGCAATCAGGTATGCCGCTGCTGAGCTACTGGATGACGTCGCAGCGTGGATGGCAGTCGGCATCATCATCGCTGGTTCGATGTTAACCTTCATTCCGCCCGACTGGTTGGCACATTGGGGGCAGGGCTTGGCCGCGATGCTGATCATGGTTGTCGTAGGAATACCGATGTATATCTGTGCAGTGGCCTCGACACCAGTTGCGGCTGGATTGATGCTCGCAGGGGTTTCACCCGGCGCGGCGTTAGTGTTTTTACTGGTCGGCCCGGCTACTAATATTGCCGGGCTCGCACTGATCAGCAAGGAACTGGGGGTCAAAGTGACGGTAGTCTATCTGGTTGGAATAGCTTCGATCAGCGTGGCTATGGGGCTTCTACTGGACTATCTGTTGCAGACATCCACCTTAGAGATCGATGTGCGACTGGGCGAGGCAAATATGATGCTACCGGTGTTCCTTAGCTGGGGTTCGGCTATATTGTTGCTGATTCTGGCGATTAAGCCACTGCGTCGTCTGTTGTTACCCATGCTGGGCTGACTCGAAAGGCTTGGGCCCTAGCAAGGAATCGGGCTGGCTGTATAATAGCGGGTTAGTTAAAACCATCAATAGTCGATGTTATGCCGTTAATACGACCCTTCGCCGCTTTACGACCCGTACCGGAGCATGCTGCCGATGTGATTGCGCCACCGTATGATGTTTTGAACTCTGCCGAAGCACGCCTACGCGCACATGGGCGCCCGTGGAGTTTCCTGCACATTTCCAAAGCTGAAATCGATCTGGCAGAAGACATTGATCCGTATGATGCGGCGGTGTATGCAAAGTCAGCTGAAAATCTTGCGAACATGATCGACCAGCGCATCCTAATGCGCGAACAGAAAGACTGCTATTACGTCTATCGCCTGATCATGGATGGACATTCGCAAACTGGACTGGTCGCCGTTGCATCGGTTGCTGCCTACGACAAGAACCGTGTGCGTAAACATGAGTTCACCCGCCCGGCGAAGGAAGACGATCGAGTACGTCAGATTGAAGCACTGAATGCGCAGACTGGCCCGGTGTTATTGGCCTATAGATCCCAGCCTGATATTGACGCGATACTCGAAAACGTAACCAAAGCGGAACCGCTGGTTGATGTAACTGCTGATGATGGCGTGCAGCATAGTTTTTGGGTTATTGATGAGGAGGCGACAATCCGCAAGCTAACCGAGGGTTTCGATGCCATGAAGGCGATATATATTGCAGATGGCCATCATCGTTCTGCGGCAGCATCTCGTGTTGCAAAAGTAAAAGCAGGTGATGGAAACCAGAATAGCGATTATTTTCTTTCGGTTATTTACCCGCACAAGCAAATGAAGATACTGGATTACAATCGCATCATCAACGATCTCAATGGTTTGTCCAGAGATGATTTCATCAACGCGATTGAAGCTTCATTCGTGATAACTGCGGAAGATGCCGCGGTCAAGCCCGGAGCTTCAGGAGAATTCGGTATGTATCTCGAAGGTCAATGGTATCGTCTGAAGATCAGTCCGTCCTTGATACCGGATGATCCGGTCCGGCGTCTTGATGTCAGTCTGCTTGCGACTCACCTAATCGAACCGGTACTAGGTATTTTGGACCCTCGTACCGATGCACGTATTGATTTTGTTGGTGGTATTCGCGGCCTCGAGGAACTGGAGAGACGTATTGATAGTGGCGAAATGGCTGTTGCTTTCTCATTATTCCCTACAAGTATGGAAGCACTGATGGCGGTGGCCGATGCGAATGAAGTCATGCCACCCAAGTCCACGTGGTTTGAACCCAAGCTTGCCGATGGACTCGTGTCACACGTATTGGATTAACCTAGATTCTGCAGTTGACCGCTCACCGCTAAATAACGCTACAATTTTTAGAAGAGCTGTGCAGCATGTGAGACTTACCCAACCGGTGAGTCGCTACACAGTTTATCGCCGCCCCATCTCGTACATCCCAAACACAAACGGCTCGTCGAGCAAGCCTTAAAGCCCATCGTCGACCGTATCGTGCTATACGATTTCCACGACATTGTCATTAGATAAGCAGTGTATTTTTTTTCCAATCGGCGTAAATTATATACTAAAGGAAGCTCTGAACGATTCATCCATGAATGATCAGAGCAAAATAAATCAAAAAGCGATTTTGTGTTATTTGTCATTTTCAATGACTTACCAGTTATCGAAAATGGCGACACATCCGTGTGCCGCGGAAACTCTGAATTAATCAGAGTTTCCTTAAACTGACGAGGAGAAGTGCTATGCTGCCAGATTACAGTCCCCGTGAGACGATTTCCATGTCGGCTGACCTTCCAATTGAGCACCCGGAAACATACCCGGAATTGGTGCATCTTAACGATCCGGCCATGCTGGTATTAACTGATTTTTGCCGCTTTAATCCGGTCACTATCACTGCCGAAAAGACGATCGATTTTGCACTAGAAAAAATGAAGTATTCCGGTATCCGCCTGCTGCTTGTGGTTGATACCAACGAGCGTATGGTAGGCTTGATAAGTGCATATAAAATCCTGGGAGCAAAGCCGGTTATGTTAGAGGAAGCGGCTCGAACAGATCGGAGCCAAATCACCGTCGATATGTTGATGACACCGCGATCCCAAATAAAGGTGGTTGATGTGAATCAACTACGTGATGCTAAAGTAGGCCATATCGTTGCAACATTGGATCATATAAAGGAATCCTATTTGCTTGTTGTCAACGGAGGTGTTATCGGCGGCCTGTTTTCGGCTAGTCAGATTAGCAAACAATTGGGCAGGAATATCATGGATCTCCATGAACCAGCGCGTTCGCTTGCCGAATTGATACGCGAGATCGGTTAGTAAGTTGTGGTTCGCGTTTATGGCCAGATATTCCGTTCATGATACAGAAACCCGTTTGTTCATGTCTAAATAAGGCAGACTAAATCCATTTATTTTACTGGCGCCAATTGGATTAAGACAGCCGCCATTATATTGCGCCAGTGTTAGTGTACTATCCAGTCACCTCAGCAACGCAGAATAAACAGTGCCATACCACAAATTAGAACAAAGATTGCAAGCGATCGTAGCATCAAAGCAAGTCAGTAGTTTGTCCGAATCGCTGATTGGCCTTGAAAAAGAATGTTTGCGTGTTGCCGAAACTGGTGGAATTTCACAAATACAGCATCCGCAATCGTTGGGCTCGCCTTTAACTAATCCCTTCATCACAACGGATTTTTCTGAAGCGCTGCTGGAATTAATTACGCCGCCGTGTCATTCGATTCGATCCGCGTTGGAGTTTTTAAACGATCTGCAGGTTTTCGTTTACTCGAATCTGAGAGAGGAAATCCTGTGGGCTACGAGTATGCCCTGTGTCGTTGAAAGTGGCGATAGCATCCCGATTGCACGGTATGGCAGATCCAATGCAGGCAAGATGAAGACCATCTATCGGCGAGGTCTGGGTCATCGATATGGGCGCACCATGCAAGTCATTGCCGGTGTCCATTTCAACTATTCGTTTTCCGATGATTTCTGGGCAATGTATCAGTATGTAGAGAGGGACGGTCAGCACAGGCAAGCCTTTATCTCAGAGCAGTATATGGGTCTGATCAGAAATATACTGCGTTATGGTTGGTTAATACCTTATCTTTTCGGCGCATCGCCAGCGGTGTGTAAGTCGTTTCTTCATGGCAAACCATCCCTTTTAAGTTCTTTCAATGAAAATACTGCCTATGAGCCATATGCAACATCCCTACGTCTGGGCGATATTGGTTATACCAACAACAAAGAAAGTATGGCAGGTATAAAGGCGAATTATGATAGCCTTGATGCGTACATAAAAAACCTGCGCTGTGCAATTAGCACCCCCTTTGATGAATATGAAGAGATCGGAGTCAAGGTTGATGATGAGTATCGTCAGCTCAATGCGAATATCTTGCAGATCGAAAACGAATACTACAGTACCGTTCGCCCTAAGCAGGTATTGAATGATAGCGAAATGCCGGTCAACGCCCTCAAACAGCGTGGTATTCGCTATATCGAAATAAGATCAATAGATGTAAATGCATTTGACCCACTTGGTATTAACGAAGAGCAGCTGTATTTTCTGGAAATATTCGTGCTATTTTGTTTGTTGCAAAACAGTCCGATATTAACGGCAAACGAAATGGATGAAATTGATATGAACCTTGTTCATGTTGCTCACAGGGGACGTGAACCAGATACCACTCTAGTGCACAATGATGATGTGATGGAATTAAAACAATGGGCGGGTGAGCTACTAGGTGCAATGCAGTGCATTGCGCATGCACTAGACGAAGTGCATCATTGCGCTTCTTATAGCGAAAGTCTTAAAAGACAGCAACAGTGTGCGCTCGATCCCGAAGAAACGACATCAGCGATAATGTTGCGTGAAATGCGCCAACATAGTGAAGGCTTCTATCATTTTGCAAGGCGCATGTCGATGCAGCATTATCGTTTTTTCAATTCCTTGACCTTGTCTGAGGAAAGGAGGCATCTGTTTGAACAGGCTGCAGTCGATTCCATAGCTGAACAGAAACGCATTGAAGCAAGTAATTCTATCGATTTCGATGAATTTCTGAGGCGCTATTTCGCCCAATAATACTCATCTACCATTTAATCGAATCATCATTGACTCAGGTATGACACATGCTTAATTGGATTGACAAATTGAATGTTAAGGCATTGTTGGTCGTGGCAGTTTTGATTGCGCTGCTACCATTCCAGCCCGAACCGCATTTATTTGAGAAGATCAGGATGTTGTATAACGGAGACTTGGTCCGGCCTATCGATATTTTCGATTTACTATTACACAGCTTGCCGCTCGTATTACTGGCGATTCGCTTGATTAGAATTAAACTCTACGAATGATTAAGCTGAGCCGTTATGCACTTCATCTGTATTTGAGTCTCCAGACTCTGCCGGTAATGGCGAGTGACGTCGATGATGCCTAGTTCTTATTGCCGCCCTCGCACGGTGGGGATTCTGTCACGTTACCTTTGTCAAACCATTCCTCCATCGTCAAGGTGTGCAGCGCCATTGCATGAATACCGCCATCGAGTTCCTGCTGAAGCGCCTTATTGACCATGCGGTGGCGGGCAATCAGCAATTTGTCCTTGAACATATCGCTGACAATGACAATTTTAAAATGTGATTCGGAACCGGGGGGTACATTGTGCATCTGGCTTTCGTTGATGACTTCCAGATGATCCGGTGAAAAGGCTTTTTCGAGTTTATTGGTGATCGTTTCTTGCATGTTCATTGGCGTATTTTAGCATGCCCATAAACTATCACCAGTGGCGAGAAATCCGGGTTAGACTTCAGGCTGTGATCCGAGCTGAATAAAATTGATTCCTTTGTCAATCACGTACAGCTGGCCCGCCTGGTGAGAAATGCCGGCTAGAATAAGTAGCCAGCGAGGTCGCCGAAGCCCCAGATCAAAGTGCCGATAACCAGTAGATAAAGGCCACGCAAACCATTCTCCCAGATGTCTTCGTCAAGGCTGCGCGAGCGCTCCAGAGATGCACGCTTGATATCTTCTGCGTAATCCCGGTTAAAGTTCTGCTTGTGGCGGTAGCGGCGTATTCTAAGGCGGCGACTGTTTTCTATGATTTGACTCGATGTGAGGAATATGCCGATTACTACAATAATCGAACCGGAGCGAGCGAACCAAGTCCAGTCATCTCGCTCAATGCTGAGTAGAATACCGAGAAGGAATACTGCAATGCTAAATAACAGGGCCCTGCCGGTTGAAAGCGTGATGTGTTTTTTTGACACCAGTCTGTTGCGGGTTATTTGCCGCATTGCCGAATCACCGCGTAGCACTGAAACGGCCTCGGTGGTAATCTTGCCATTGGTTGTCAATCAATACTTCGAGTGGATGGAAGTACTGTTTGTACTTCATCTTATTGCTATCGATTATCAGATAACCGAGATAAAGGTATTCGGCACCCAGTTGCTGTGTTTGCTCGATCATTTTCAGAATACAGAAGGTGCCGAGGCTACGCGTAGATAATTCCGGTCGAAAAAAGCTGTAGACTGCAGAAAGTCCAGATTGGACTCTGTCGCAAACCGCTACCGCCAGTAATTGGCCCGATTCCCTGATTTCGAAAAAATAGGTGTCACTCCACCTGCTGTAGAGGAAATGTTTGTAGTCCTCTGGTACGGGATTGGCCATATTTCCGTCAGCATGACGGCTATTAATGTATCGACGGTACAGCTCAAAGTGCTCGTTCTGGTAGCCCGCTTTTAGCTGGTGGAGGGTGCATTCACAATTGATTTGCAGGCAACGCCGCTGGCTGCGATTGGGGCAGAAGTTGGCGACCGGTATGCGGCAAGGGATACAAGCATTGCAATTGACGCAGTGAGGTCGGTAGGTATGGCTGCCGCTGCGCCGGTACCCCAACTCAATTAGCTGGCTGTATAACTGCATGTTCATCGGTACCCGTGGGTCGGGTACGAGATTCATTGCCCGACGCTGCGGCAGATAGCCGCAATCGTGCTCTGTGGTAAGATACAAACTGATATTCAGTGAGCTCATGATCGAATAATACCACCAGATGAGTCGCGGACGCATCAAAGCAGAGGCAGCAGCTTCTAGCTCGCATTTCTCGCCAGGCGGCGTAGGAATCTGGTAAAGCACTGGCCCCTCTGAAGAAAACCTGGATGATCAAAATACAGTGTGTATTTCAAGCATGCCTATCACGGTTCAGGCTGGTCTTCGTGTCCGTAAGCTTGCTCTTCACTCAAACCGTAGCTATTGCTACGCTTTTCGCTCCAGAGCGGCGCTTACGAACACCAGCCCGCCTGTCTTACCAGGGGGCGAGATGATCACGCCGAGATTTGGATTCACAAAGGATTTTGCGAAGGAGTGGAATAACCGTGTGTATTGCCGACTGAGCAAAATGCTTTGTGGATTCAAAGATCAAGTGAGGGCTCGTCCGTCTGGTGAGACAGGCGGGCTTACTCCTGCGCCCGCTCCCGTGATCCTGGTGAAAAATGCGAGTTAATCTCGGTCGCAGCAAACGCTGGGTCATAAAGATCGGCAGTGCACTGATCACCAACGAAGGCAGAGGCCTCGATACCGCCGCGATCCAACGCTGGGCCGAGCAGATGTCTCAACTGCGCAGTGACGGCAAGGAACTGCTGCTGGTCTCGTCCGGCGCCGTTGCCGAAGGCATGTCGCGCATGAATATCAGCCAACGGCCGCACGCATTGCACGAATTGCAGGCGGTGGCTGCACTCGGTCAAATGGGCTTGATCCAGCACTTTGAGTCCTGTTTCCAGCAACACCAGATCCATACCGCACAGGTGCTGCTGACTCATGAAGACCTCTCCAGTCGGCAACGCTACCTTAACGCGCGTACTACGTTGAATACCCTGTTGCAGATGGGTGCCATTCCAATCATCAATGAAAACGATACCGTCGCTACCGACGAGATCCGTTTCGGTGACAACGACACCTTGGCTGCGCTGGTCGCCAACCTGGTCGAGGCCGACGCGCTGATCATCCTGACCGACCAACAAGGCCTGTACAACAAAGATCCCCGGCGGAATCCGGACGCCGAACTGATCAGCGAGGCCAACGCGGTTGATCCCGCGATTCTGGCGATGGCAGGTTCCGGCGGTCTGTTGGGTCGCGGCGGCATGCGCACCAAAATCACCGCGGCTCAACGTGCCGCACGTTCCGGCGCCGCCACCTTGATTGCATCCGGCAAAGCCGAGAATATTCTGCTGGAAATAGCCAGGGGCACTGTAATCGGTACCCTGCTGAGCCCGACAACCGAAAAACTGGCCGCGCGCAAACAGTGGCTCGCCGGCCACCTCGTCGTCCGGGGCAGCTTGCAGCTCGACGCAGGCGCCAGACGCGCATTAGCTGATTCCGGCGTCAGCCTGTTGGCCGTCGGCGTCACTCACGTCAATGGTCGATTTAACCGCGGTGACATCGTCAGCTGCCTGTCACCCGATGGCGTCGAAATGGCTCGTGGACTGGTGAATTACTCGGCAGATGAGGCCCGAAAAATCATGGGCAAAGCCTCGCACGAAATCGAAAACACGCTGGG